>JAFGQI010000074.1 GCA_016935755.1 Anaerolineales bacterium | reverse complement strand
CTTCTTGACTCGCTTACAGCCCAAGTGGCTGGAGAAAGTCTGGGTAGATGGTGTACTGGGCAGAGCCAAGAAACGCCTGATGCGCAATGCCCGTGGAGCAGGAGCGAAAGCCGACTTGGTCAATTATGGCCTGCGTAACGCCAATGGCAGGCTGATCGCTGTGATGCGTATCGGCTGCGCCCCGTATGGCAATGCACCGGTGATCGCAGCAGTGGGCAAGGAGCTTGCTCCGCACACTGCCTATCTGATGCGACTGGCAGGCGTCGGCCTATCCGCTGATGATCTGGTGGGTTTTGTCCAGGCCAGCACACTGCGCTTTCGCGCTGATATGCTGGTGCGCAATCCTGAGCGGGAATGCAAAGGATTGCCGCCCAGGGATTACCGTTACCTGCTCTCACTGGACGATCCCTTCGCCAGGCTGATCGAAAGCCCGGCCAAGGACATCCTGACCGCATCCAATGCTGCTACGGGACGCGTCTACCTGCGCTCTGGGGCGCTTGATGCCGGCATGACCAAATCTCGCAGGTCTGCTACTCATTACATAGATGCCCAGGGAAATATCCACAGTGTTTACTGTTCCGGTAAGAACCTGGCAGCCGAGAAAGCCGCCCAGGGTCTGCGGGTCATTCATGAAGGAGCCAAGCATCGTTTTCTGTGGGTGTTGGCGTTGAAAGGGACACTCGAATATGCCGCCTGGCGACGAGTATTGCCTCGCTGTGTGAAAGAACCCGAATGGGGCAAAAACGGTCTGGGGTGGACACAGCCCAGGCTGCTTGTGCAGCCACCTGCTAACTGCGCTACACTTTGAGCTGATCCAGGCTACCGCCTGCGAATCAAAACCTGGGGAGGTCGATGGTGATCTCTCCAGGTTTTATGGCAAGATGAGGCTTATCCTACTGGCAATTTCTCTACCTGGACTCATTCATCCTGGTCGGTCAGCCTCGCCAGAATTTCTCGCCAGTGCGTGAATAAAATCAGATGCCCTTCGCCGGGCAAGAACCTGGCAGAACAATCTGGAATACCGTTTGCCATGAAATACCCCATTGCCGGCGTCACCGTTACATCGGCTTCTCCTTGCCAGAGAAACACCGGGGCAGCTATAGCTTTCAACTCGAAACCCCAGGGGCGCGCCAACAACCAGCCCTCCCACGCCACGCCATCCGTGCCCTGGCGAAACGCTTCAGAGAAATTCTCGATGAATATCTGGCGCATTCCTACCCCTGCAAAGATCTCCCGATCCGCTTTGGGTTCCTGCTGGCTCATTTGGGCCAGCTTTTCAGGGTGACGGCGAATATCCCGATAGTACAACCCAAAAATCATTCGCCAAAACACCCACGGCATCCAGCTTCCCACCGTATACCCCATTCGATTGGATGCCAGCATTCCATCCAAAGCACCAGGGGCGTCAATCGGCCCAACTCCACTGATGATCCCGACCGCTGTCAGGCGTTCAGGGAGAGCACATCCACAGGCGGCGGCATAAGGCCCGCCGCCAGAGAAACCTGCTACGGCAAAGCGTTCGATCCCCAGGGCATCGGCCAGTTCTAACACATCTTCAGGCCAATCGAGCAATCTACGCCCTGGCTTGAAATCCGATAAGCCCATACCGGGGCGATCGGCGATGACCAGGCGCACGTTCTGCGCCGAAACAAGCGAGGTATCTGGGTGGCGTAGCAATCGTGAACCGGGGATGCCGTGGAATAGGAAAACCGGTTTCCCACTGGGCAAACCGTACTCTGCATAACCCAGTTTGCGCCCATCGCGCAACTGAATTTGCCGGTCTATGATCGATGAGGATATACAAATGGTCATAACACTGAAAGGTGGAGGTCTAATAACACTGTTAGCCGACGCCTAGTGCGAATCAGCACCTTCTCAAAATTGGATGACTGACTTGCAGTGCATTTATAAGCGAGCCAGCCAGGCATTGACCCAGGCGGCATCTACTCGGATCAGACGGTTTTTCTTCAGATTCTCTTTCATCAACCAGCGTACATCCGGGTCACTGCTTTGCAGCCAGCGCTCCATACGTTTTAGCCCAATTTGCGATTGAGCGGCAGCCACCACGCTCCAGGTATAGGCAAGCCCTTTGCGCAAAGTCTTAAAATCTTCATCTCGGCGATTCTCGGCTTTCGTCAGGGCTGTGGTAATCGCATCGTGCAGATCGAGCGCCCTGGAAACCTGGATTGGATCATGCAGCAAGGCAGGCTCCGCAATCGCAGCTACGGCAGCGCGCATCTCTAGCCAGTAACCCTGCCCCCAATCTTCGGCGATTTCCATCAGCCGGTTTATGTCTGCTTTCCCCACTCGCTGCAAAGCCATTGCCGTGGCTTCACGCAATCGCCAGCGCGGATCACAGGCACAGATGCGCAACGTTTCAATCAGGTTGGGCTGACCTTCCGCAAGAAAACGCCCCAACCCTACTACACCACAAAAGGCCACAAATTCGCCAGGGTCATTGGTTGGCGCCAGTTCTGGCGTGTATTCCAGGCAGCAGCGGAAGAAAGCCAGGTCACCTTCATCTGCAACTACCTGCGCCAGTTCGAGGTTTCCACGCGGCCCAGGCAATCCCGATTCTTGCTTCAAGAAAGTTTCCCATTCGGCCTGCGGCGTTTCCCGTAATATCTGACGGTAGTGGTCCGACTTGTTCATTTGCGCATCTCCTGGCCGGCCAGCAATTGTTCAATCACCGGGCGAATCGGCGGGCTGAGATTTTCGGGCAGTTCGTCCAGGGCAAAGAAGTGCAGTTCTGAAGCATCATCGGTTTGATCCGGCAGAACACCTTGAAAATCATGCGTTCGGTAGACTATGGTCACATTGTAGACCTGGTCGCCGTTGGGGTATTCATAGAACAAATCCGGCCCGGAGAAAACGCCAAACAGTTCGAGCAGGCCCACCTCCAGTCCGGTTTCTTCATGGGTTTCCCTAAGGGCCGTCTCTTCTAGTTGCTCCCCTGGTTCCATCCCGCCGCCGGGGATACCCCAGCAGTGGTTATCCGGGCGCAGGCCCAGAAGTAGTTGATCCTGATCGTTGAAGATCAGCACTGCCGCCCCGGCAAGAATCAGTGGGCGATGACCGACAAAGCAACGCAGTTCAAGGATATAGTCGATGCGTTTTTCAGTCAAGTGTTTTTTGCCTTTGCAGATTTAGCCGCCTGGCGTTTTTGCCAAAAGCAACTAATCCCGAACGAAATGGGGAATCTCATCTGGAATGACCAGCGACAGCTCAACAAAGCCGGCGTATTGGCCATCTTGATACCAGGGGCTTTGGTAGATCAGCTTCTTGCGCCCGCGCTTTTCAATGGTGTATACGTTTTTCTGGCCGCTGGACAGCATACCTTCGAGGATTTCACGGGCACGCTGCGGATGGCAGTCCAGGGCGTTCGTGCCCAGCAGATTCTCGCCCCCATCGGTCCGAAAGACCTCGATAGCGGCGGCATTCATTTCGATGATGATGCCTTGTGGATCACAGACGGTGATGGCGGCGGGAAAATCTTCGACCCAGGAATGTTCGGACATAGGGTTACTCCTTGACTTGAAGTTTCATAAATGTTCTTCTCCAGATGGATGGTAATCCGTACCTATTGTACTCCTGAAATCGCTTCAAATAATACGCCTGGATAATGGTTCCAACCTTGAGCGCTGACAGCCTCCCCCGGCTCCGGCGCTGAAGGCTGGAGCGTGCTGCTCCACACTTTCCCAACACCAGGACTCTCGACACAAGCCGAGAGTCCTTTTTCTATTCCCACCTGGAGTCAACATGAAATCCCCATACGAAGACACCCACCTGCGAACACAGGTGCT
>JAFGQI010000009.1 GCA_016935755.1 Anaerolineales bacterium | reverse complement strand
GCCCTTCTCGTCGGTGTAGGTCAGGGGCAGCCCCGTGGGTGTGAACGTGGCCGTGGGCGGGGCCTGCGTGGTGGGCGGCGCGGCCGTTGTCGCCGGAACCTGCGTGGTCGGCATGGCCGCGGTTGTTTTCAGCGCGACGGCCGTCTCAGTCACCTCTTCCTCTCCCTTCAGGGAGAGGGTCGGGGTGAGGGTCGCCTCCCGCTCGCTCTCCCCGCTTCCACCACCCAACAGGCTCCACAGGATCACCACCACCGCCAGCGCCCCAGCGGCGATCCAGCCCCAGGGCAGACTTGTTGGAGACAGCCTGGCTGAGGCCGGGCCTTGCGGCAGGCTCTGCGGCGGGGTAGTAAAAGAGGGCGGCGGAGCGGCCCGCGCCGTGGGCAGCACCGGGTCGGTGCGCCCGGGGTCGCTGGCGCCCTGGCGGGCGGCCTCCAGCGCCTGGCGCAGGGCCTGCGCGCT
This sequence comes from Anaerolineales bacterium, assembly GCA_016935755.1. Lineage (GTDB taxonomy): Bacteria > Chloroflexota > Anaerolineae > Anaerolineales > UBA4823 > JAFGQI01. The sequence continues at coordinate 19,124 of JAFGQI010000009.1, read as the reverse complement.
CTGGTAGCGCCCCTCCGGCAGCAGCGCCATGGCAGCCAGCGTCACCTGCTCCAGGGCGGGCGGCACCGCCGGGTTGAGCTGGCGCGGGGCCGCCAGCGCCGTCCCCAGGTTGCGGTCGGGCGCTTCGGGCGGGGTCTGCCCGGTCAGCAACATGTACAGGGTCGCCCCCAGGGCGTACACATCCGTGCGGGCGTCGGTAAGCCCGCTGCCGCTGTACTGCTCCAGCGGCGAGAAGCCGGGCGTGACCGCCCGCGCGCCCACCGTGGTGCGCGCTGCCGGGTCGTAGGCCTTGGCGATGCCGAAATCCACCAGCACCGCCTTGCCCGCCGGGGTGATCTTGATGTTGGCCGGCTTGATGTCGCGGTGGATCACCGGCGGGTTCTGGCTGTGCAGGTATTCCAGCGCGGTGCACACCTGGATGATCCAGTCCAGCGCCTGTGCAGCCGCGAGCTGCCCGCCGGATTGGGCCAGCTTCTCCTGCAGGTCCTGGCCTTCGATAAAATCCATCACCAGGTACTGCCCCTGCCCGGGGACGATGAAATGGTCGATCACCCGCGGCAGGTTAGGATGCGAGAGATCGGAGAGCATGCGCGCCTCGCGCTTGAACTGGCGCTGGGCGTTCTCGGAGGTGTCCAGGTTCTCCTTCAAGGCGCAGAGCTTGTCCAGGTTCATATCCCAGGCGCGGTAGACGGCGCCAAAGCCGCCCTGCCCGAGCAGCCTGGCGATGCGGTAGCGTTCTCGTAATATTTGTCCGGTGGAGAGAGTCATAGGTGATAGCTCATAGCTTATAGCTTATAGCTTATAGCTGATAGGTGGTAGGTGGTAGGTGGTAAGAGGTGACCGTAATCCACTGTTCACCGCTCACTTTTTGACCGATGGACTGGTTGACGGATTACCCAATCCCTTTCTGAATCGTTGTTTCATTTTAGAACACGCACCAGGGATTGTCAAGCAGCCCGCGTAAATTCAACCCTAGAAAGATAAAAATCTGTGTTCATCCGTGTGCCTCTGTGGCTGATCAAGACGGATCGGCTAGACCCCCATCAGGCCGGAGAGCAGGAAGACAAAGATCGAGCCGCAGATGATGCCCAGGGCGGTCCAGTGCTGGTGTCCATGCTCGCGCGCCACCGGGATCAGCTCATCCAGGGTGATGAACACCATCACCCCGCCGGCAAAAGCCAGCGCCCCCGGGATCAGGCTTTGGAAGGATTTCAAGAACAGCGCCGCCGCCAGCGCCCCCACCGGCTCGGCCATGCCAGATAGAAAAGCCACCCGCAGCGCATCGCTGCGGCAGGCCCCACCTTTGCACAGCGGCAGAGCCGTGGCGATGCCTTCCGGGATGTTGTGCAGCATGATCGCCAGGGCGATAAAGTAGCCGAACCTGGGCTGGTGCATATAGCCCGCCCCGACGGCGATGCCTTCGGGCAGGTTGTGCAGGGTGATGCCGATAGCGATCAGCATGCCGGTCTTGAGCAGCTTCGAGTCGACCACCTCCGTCAGCTTGCGCCCGCGCCGGGGATACCGGTGGTGAAAATGGCTCAGCAGCCGCTGCCCGCCCTGCGGTGGCGGCTTGGGCTGGCTGGCATCCAGATGCAAATGCAGGCTCTTGGGTTCGATTTCGCGCTCGCCAAAGCGGATGTGCGGGATGAAATAGTCGAGCAAAAACATGAACATCGCCCCCAGGGTAAAGCCAATCGTAGCGGTCAGGTAGCCCTGCAGCTGCCAGGCCTCGTTGACCAGCTCCAGAAAAGACAGGCAGATCATCACCCCGGCGGTAATGCCCATCAAGAAGCCAAAGGAACGCCGCCCTGGCCGGCGGATGATCGCCAGCAGCCCGCCCAGGCCGGTGCCCAGGCCCGCCACCAGGCTCAACAAGACAACATTCAATACACCGTTTAGTTCAATCATAAGAATGAGAAGAATGCCTAATTATAGGGTAGAAACCTGCGCCGGGATAGTGACATTCATCACATGAAGAAAAATGCGGAGCCGCCTGCTGGCAGCTCCGCTGTGGCTATGCCTGGTTGTATGCGCTCAATGCTGGTTTATTTATTGCCTCCCCGGTAGCCCTGGCCACCCTGACCCCCCTGACCGCCGCCAGCGCCGCGCCCCCCCGCCCCAGTCGTTCCTGCCAGGATCGCCTGGTAAGCCTCTGGGCTGAGGTACTGCGGCTGGTAAGTTTCGCCTGTCTGGCTCTGCAGGGTGGAGACAAATGAGCGCAGATGGTTGTAGGAGCCGTTCAGCAGGTTGTTGAACACCTGCTGCAGGTCGGCGTTATCAGTCACCGCCAGGCGCTCTTCCAGGTCGAGGATATCGATCTCTTCGATTGCCGCGCCCACCTTCAGCGCCTCCGCCAGCGACTGGCTGCCCTGGGCCACCAGCTTATCGTACAGCGACTGCAGCTCCGGGTTGCTGAATACCCCCACCTGGGTCGAGGCCGGGTCCTGCAGGCCGTAGCGCTCCAACAGGCTCTTAACTGTGTCCGTGTGTTCCTGCTCGCTGCTGGCGATGTTCTGGAAGATTGCCAGGCCCCACTGCTCATACAGGGTCAGGTAGACGTCATGGGCCAGTTTTTCCTCTTCACGCATGAACAGCAGCGCTTCGGTTTCCGCCGCGCTCAAATCGCCGGAGGCTGCCAGGGTCTGCCCGGCGCCTTCGCCCTGGCGGCCATTGGTCTGCGCTCCGCGGCCCTGTCCGCCACCGCCCTGGCGGCCTGCGCCTTCGGCGGTGGATGGCTGCACCAGGTCTAATTCGCCTGCGCCGCGCCCATAACCGCCCTCTTCATGAGCCTGGATTTCCTCCGGCTCGATCTGCTGGGCGAGGCCGGGCAGGACTTCATTTTCGACATGTCCAGTCTGACCGGATAATTCGGTGGTGGATTTTGCCTGGGTGCGGTTGACCGCTCCCACTACCAAAGCGCCAATCACGATGACCAACGCTGCTACGAGTAAAATTTTCTTTAACATGTGTGTCTTCCTTTCGAAGTAATTGTAAGATTAGGTTGGGTATCGCTGAGCGAATAACCCCTTTAGCCTTGCTCAGCCAATGGTTGAGCCACAGGCTGACGAGAAGATGAGCTGAACATACTGCGGGTCACCTTGGTCACCCACTTCCAGTGGATGATGAAATGCACGATTGCCGCAGCAATCAGCGTTATGCCAGACCAGGTGTGCACCAGGTCCCAGGTGGTGCGGCTGAACAGGATCATTGGATCTACCACACCCCTGCCGCCGGGGAAAAACAGAAAGTAGACCCCGCTGACGGCAGCCAGCGTAAAGCTGAGGCCAACGATGGTGTTGAGGATCAGGTTCCAGCGTCCGCGGGCGTTCATCCGGCCGCTCTGGCCGCGCAGTTCTTTGATTGTCCGGCGCAGCATATTGGTGACCCACGACCAGTGGATCGCCAGGTGGATCAGCGCCGCCGCGATCATCGCCACCCCGCCCCACATGTGCAGGTCTTCCCAGGTATGGCGAGAGAACAGGATTTGCAGGTCATAGGCAGGGTTGCGCCCGCCGCGGTACCCGCCCGTGGGCAGGTACAAGAAGTAAACCCCCGATGCAAAAGCAATGATCGCGCTGACAAGCAAGCCAGCGTCAATCAGCCAGTTATTCCGTGTTTGGTTTGAAACAGATTTTGCAGTTCTCACGATAAACTCCTTCGTGCAACAGGTTTTCATCAAAAAGGTCAAGAAAGCAATGTCTTGCTTTTCTTGACCCTAAGCATATCGCCATTTTTTGAAGAACCTGTGAAGGAGCTTCGTAGAATTGATGAATTTTTTTTATTCGCCTGGAAAAGCGGCCTTTCTTGGATCGAACCGCCCTGTTATCCGCCTGCCGCTTGCGCCAGCTGAACGATATCGCTCGAGGTCACCACCTGCAGATGTTTGGCGGCGAAAGCCACCAGCTGCTCATACGCCTCCCAGATCGCTGCCTGGTCAGCGGCCGAACGCGGCTTTGAAGGATCATCCGCTCCCAGATCAAACGGCGGGGTGAGCGGGGTGGATTTCTTGCCCTTCTCTACTGTGTAATAAATTGAAGTCCAGGCTTCCGGCCCGCTGCGGTAGAAATTGTTCTCATGGATCAGGGCGGTGATGAAAGGCAGGCGCTCATTTCCGCTCTGCTCCCATTTTGCCAGCCCGGCCTCCAGGATGGAGATGGGATAGCAGCGTTCAGCATCCGGGGCGCTCATAAAGTTCCACCAGAAGTTTTCCGAACCGTTGACCAGGGTGGTGCGCGTCACGCTGAAATCGCTCGGGCGCACCAGCAGCCCCTGGATGTACTCAAAAGGCTTGGCTGGATCTGTGCCTTCTTCGTGATACATTACCGCCATCTGCGCCCCCAAATCCGCATACACCCTCTGCGCTGTCTGCTTGACGCGCGGGTCGCTGCTGGGCGCGGAGGCCACCACCGGATTACGTCCGAAGACCTGCGCCACATAGGTGTAGCCGCCCGGGCGCGAGCGATCCAGGTCGCCTGTCGCCAGGTCCAGGCCGTAGGTCTCATAATCCAGAACGGCCTGGTACAGGGCCTGGTCATCCAGACCCTGCAGGCGCTGGTCGAAGCCGGTGTAGAGCGGGTGCGGCGGGCGGACATGGTAGCTGATGGTCATCTCCGAATTTTTCAATCGCTCGATCACTTGTGGGTAATCCTGTGCATAAGCCTCCACCACCGGCGCAGTGAAGTAAAAATCGCCGCTCACCCCATACTTTTCAAACAGGTCCACCAGCTTCAGCAAGGTAGCGGCGCTCTCGTCGCTGTGCACCCAGTCATGCACATTGATGGCAAAGGTGATGTAGCCGGCGCTGTTTTCACCGGCGGGCAGTTGTTCCCACACAGCCGCTGTCGGCTGCACAACTGGATCAACTGTGGAAGCCTGCCCGCGTGGGTCTACCCCCGGGTTAGCCTGCTCCCAGGCCTGGTAGGCTTCCGCCATCTCGGAGAAAGTCGCCCAGCGCACCTGCCCGCTGGCCACCAGCGGGTCGACCACTTCGGCCAGAAAGCGATCGATCACCTCGAAAGGGTGCTCCGGGTCGCCGCGGAACTCCGTCGGGTGGACAGTGAAGTGGAAAACATTGACCTTATCCACTTGAGCCGCCGCCAGCGAGTCGCGCAGGCTCTGCGCCAGGAACTCGAAGTAGGCCTGATCGCCGCCCGTGCCCTCTGCCCGGCGCATGGAGGCGAAATCGTTGCGGGAGAACTGCCCTTCCGGCAGGAAGACGATCTCGCCCTGCGGGTCGTGGCGGGTGATCTGGCTCAGGTCGTAGCCATCCGTGCCGCCAGCTGGCCGCCAGGGGTTCACCCCCATCAATTCGTCCGGCGTGGACTGCGTCTGCGGGTTCTTCCAGTCGCTGTTCACCTGCAAGCCAGCGCAAGCCGCCGCCTCGAAGATGTCTGGATACAGGTTGCCGCCGCTCCAGTACAGCACCTCGTCCACACCGCTGGCCTGCTCGATCAGGGCAATCTCTTCTTTCATCACCGCGCACCAGGTTTCCACCGGCAGGCGGGAAGAGTTATCGCCCATGTGGGCATCTTCATGGAAATGCAGCGCCATCTCATGACCGGCCTGGGCCAGGTCTGCCAGGATACCGTTCTGGTTGTCGATCGCCGCCTGGGTGAAGGGGGTCTGCGCCTGCACGGTCATTCTGCCGCCGTGCGCCTCAACAATATCCGCCATGGTCTGGATATCCTGTACATGGCGTTCAAAATACTGCGGCACGTTGTAATCCCCCTTGCGCCGCTCCTCGCCTGCCTGGGGTTTGGGCTTCTCAGGGAGTTCCCCGACCGCCAGGGTCGAAGGCGTTGACCCAAACGGCTCGATATGCATACCGATGCCAAACAGCAAAACCGCCTCCCCATCGGCGGCCGTTTCGCCCACCTCGACCTGCTCCCCTTCTGGGGCCGGCTCTGCCGTGGGTGTGGCTGGCAGCACAGGCTTTGCCTCAGCAGTCAGGCTGCTGCATGCCGAAGCAAACAGCAGCATAATCATACAGCTTGAAATCAGGACACGCTTTAGACGTTTCATCGTTACACCTCCAGTTGAGTTGCTGGCAGTATAGCGAGAAGTTATTCAGCTTTTATTGAGAGGATGTAAATTTCTTGTAACCAGTTATTGGATTGTGGCATACCAGGATACCGGCCCAACGGTGCAGTTCTTACCGCCGGTGCCCAGGTGCAGTTCAATTGAGCCGCGCGCATTGCGGGCTGAGGTGAAGATGCCCGTCCAATAAATTTGCTTATCTCGCGCAATCACAAACTGACCATCGGTAATCGGGAAAGATGGCGGCGGATCGAAAGCCAGCAGAGTGGTGATCGTGCCCCCCTCCCTGCAGCTGGCTTTCCTCACCCGGATCATCTTGGGGATCACCTCCTGCCCGTTCTTGCTGATGCGAAACTGCAGGATGCTGTTCTCAAAGGTGCCTTCGAACAGCGCCCCCGGCTCCGGTTGGATCACCGTTTGGGTAGGCGTCTGGCTGGGCTCAGGCGTGAACGGTTCTGGCGAAGGCAGAGCTATCGTAGCGGTTGGCGGCAGTTCCGTGGGTGTCTCGCTGGGCGGGGCAGGTGTGGGTGGGACGGCGGTCGCCGTCGGGGCAGAGTTTGGAGAGGCTGGCAGGGCTGTGTTCGTGGCAGTCGCCGCCGAGGGGAAGTTGCAGCCCGCCAGGATCAGGATGAGGGCTGTTGTCAGCAGAATGCAGAGAATGGGATTGGATTTCATGGCCTGGATTCTAAACCCATCCTGCCAACCTGGCAATGCGCGCCAGGAAACCGGAAGATTGGTTCAGCCATACCCTTGACAAAAACGTTATATTTAGTTAGTATTAAGTAAGTATAAAGGAGGCAGCCTTGAGAAAACCTAGAGATGGCGAAGACACCAGACAGCGCGTTTTATCCGCCGCGCAGGAGCTGTTCGCGGCGAAAGGCTTTGCCGGGACCTCCCTGATGGATATCTCTCACCGCTGCGGCATATCGGATGGCCTGATCCTGCATCATTTCCAGAGCAAAAAGAACCTCTACCGCCAGGTGTTGGAAAACCTGGCAGAGCAATATACCCACAACCTGGTACAGGCAAAAGAGTCTGGAGCTTCTCCCCAGGAGATGATCCAGCAGACCCTGTCGGCTTCCTTCAATTTCTGGAAACAGGATACCACCTACCAGCGCATCTCGCTGTGGGCCTATCTGGAGGGACAAACCGAATTAGCCGAAAAAGAGGCCTACCTGACCGCCGGGCTGTTTCAAGAAGTCAGGCGGCTTCAGGAGCAGGGCATCATGGATGATCGCTACGCTCCCGTCTTTCTGCTCACCCTGATTATTGGGCCAATCCATTTTTGGCTGCGCTACCGCGACCAGTTCAAAGCCATCCTCCACCTGCCTGATACTGCCGATGAATTGGATCATCTCTTTCTAAAGCAGCTGATCCAGCTGATGATGGAAGTTTCGCATAAAGCATCGTAAGGAATGTAGAAATGATAACCACATCCATATCCAAACGGACTGCTCAACTACCAGCAGAAAAGGTTTTATCGGCGCGGCGGATAAAAACCCGCTCCTCGCAGACCGCCGCCTACACCTGTTTTTCGCGCGGCTGCGCCACACGGGAGAAAGATGCTTGCTTCCGAGGGCCAGATTACCTGGCGGAGCTTCTATTTCCGCCCCTGGCCCGCTTTGCACTCAACTTTGCTCCCCTGCGCAAATTTATGATGCGCGCCATGTTTCCACCAGGAATATATGAATATGTCATGGCGCGGACAAAGGTGATGGACTCGGCCTATGTGGGCGCGCTGGAGGCCGGCTTTGCCCAGATCGTGCTTCTGGGGGCCGGTTTTGATACGCGCGCCCTGCGCTTTGCCGGACAGAACCAGGGAACCAGGGTTTTTGAGCTGGATATTGCCACCACACAGCAGCCCAAGCTGGATATCTTGCGCCAGAAAAAGATCCCCCCGCCTGCAGGACTTACTTTTGTCCCCATCGATTTTGACCAGGAAGACATTTATGCCGTGCTTTCAAGAGCCGGTTACGAGCCAGGGCAGACAAGCCTGTTCATCTGGGAGGGCGTCACAATGTACCTCACAGCCGAGGCGGTGGATGGCACCCTGAAATTTATCCGCAGCCACGCCGCCCCCGGCAGCCGGGTGGCATTTGACTATATTTACGCTTCGGTGCTGCGGCGAGAAAACCGCTGTTACGGGGAAAAAGGAATTTATGAGCGGATCAAAAAGACCGGCGAAGGCTGGACCTTTGGGCTGGAAGAAGGAGAAATCGAGCCTTTCCTGGCTGAGCGGGGCTTTGAGATGCTCGCCCACTACACCCCAGCAGAGCTGGAAAAGCTGTATCTGACAGCCGAGGATGGCGCCCTGCACGGGCGGGTCAACGGCACCCATTGTATCGTCACTGCCGCGGTCAAATAACAATTGCAAAATGGAGGTTCCGATGAGTGAATTAACACTGAAAGCGCCAAATTACGGCAACTGGGTTGGCTCCAAATTTATCTACATTCCCGGGATAATGGGCCTGGCCTTCTTGGGGCTTGCCTTTTTCTTCCCCGCTCTGGTGGTCCTGGCCGGGCTTTTCTTGCTCCTGGCGGCTTATTTTATCTATGCGCGCTACCTCTTTGCCCCGCAAGGGGAGAACGTGCAGGGACAGATCCGCGGCCTGCTGTTGGAGCACCTGAACTGGGATGGCGCCGGGCAGGCATTGGATATCGGCTGCGGCAATGCGCCCCTGACGATCGAACTGGCGAAAAAATATCCCCGGGCGGCCTTCATCGGAATTGACTGTTGGAGTAAAGGCTGGGATTACTCGCAAAGCGCCTGCGAACGCAATGCCCGGGCTGAAGGCGTCGACCAGCGTGTGACATTCCATCAAGCCAGCGCTTCCAACCTTCCTTTCCCCGATGAATCTTTCGACCTGGTGGTCAGCAACCTGGTCTTTCATATGGTTGCCGACACCGCCGATAAACGCACCGTGCTGCGTGAAGCCTTGCGGGTGGTCAAAAAGGATGGAGTATTTGCCTTCCAGGATTTGTTCCTGGTGGAGCAAATGTATGGCCAGATGGATGATCTGCTGGAAACAATGCGCACCTGGGGCATCAGCCAGGTGGAATTTATCGAAACCCGCAAAGCCTCCTTCATCCCGGCAGCTCTGAAATTACCCTTCATGGCAGGCACCATCGGGATGCTGGTCGGCAAAAAGTGAACCGGCCCGGTAGAAGGGCTAGATTGTAGAGATCAGACACCTCCCGAAAGCTCGCTTTCGGGAGGTGTCATGTTGATCCCACCCACAACATTACTTTCTCAGCGCCGGCAGGTAGAGGTAGCTGTTACCCCAATAGCGCGCCATGCCAAAATCGTTCTGGCCGCCGACCACCGCTTCTCCAACCACAATGACCTTGCCATCTGGCTGTAAGGCAATCGCATTTCCACGATCCAAGTTTCCGCTAAAATCCGTCATCGTCTTGCCATCGCCATCGAAGCTGGCATCCAATCCCCCCTCCCGGTTGAAGCGCACCAGGATGAAATCATCCGTTGGTGATGTGGCGCAGTACCCCGCCATAAAGATCATCCCGTCAGGCTGGATGCTGATTGCGCTCATTTCTTCAGAACTACCGCAGATATCTGCAGAGGAGATCCCATTTACTCCAAACGAAAGATCCAAACTGCCATTGCTGAGATAGCGCGCCAGGATGAAATCACGCCCAGAAGCATACATTGCCACCCCTCCCACCACGATTTTTCCATCTGCTTGAACAGCGACCGCATAAGCCCGGTCATCAGCAGTTATATCCGTCAATAATCTCCCATCCCCGCAAAAAGTGGTGTCGAGGCTGCCGTTGGAGTTATAGCGCACCAGGGAGATATCCTGCGTATCGATTGAGTAGGAATATCCAGCCACCAGGATCTTGCCATCGTTCTGCAAAGCCACCGCCCTGCCATAGTCATAATTTGCGCCAACTACAGTGTAAACCTTGCCATCGCCATCGAAAGTTGTATCCAGGCTGCCATTGCTGTTTAACCGCACCAGGGCAAATTGATAACTGCCGATATAGGTGCTGCCAGCCAACAAGATCTTTCCATCCGGTTGGATCACCATGGCCGCAGCCATATCGTCATCGCTGCTGATGCTGATGACTGCCATACCATCGCCATCGAAAGTCGTATCCAGGCTGCCATTGCTGTTGTAGCGCGCCACAGCTATATCTGCCAGCCCGCTGGCATACACATATCCCGCCGCCAGAATCTTGCCGTCCGGCTGGATCGCGACAGCATTCGCGCGGTCGATATTCAAACTATCAAACGAAGTCATCACCATACCCATCAGCCCAAAACTGCTGTCCGGGCTGCCGTCGGCGTTGTAGCGCAGCACCATGAAATCTTCATCGCCGTCGGAGTATTCTGTGTACCCCGCCATGACGATCTTACCGTCCCGCTGGATGGCGATGGCAGTGGCGCCATCATTAAACGCAGCCCACCCGCCGGTCGCTTTTCCATCCCCGCTGAAGCTCGCATCCAGGCTGCCTGGCGCAACCAGAATGCCTGCTGACTGCGCTTGCATGGGCGCGGCCGCCAGCAGCGCCAGGACGACAACCAATAGTATCGACAAGCTAAATCGAGCATTCATTTCTTTCTCCTTTTCCAGAAAAATTAGCCTTTCATGCCAGTCACTGGTGGATGCCTTTTTGGTCAGCAGCCTTACTTCCTCAGCGCCGGCAGGTAAAGGTAGCTGTTGCCCCAATAGCGCGCCAGGGCAACATCAAATTTGCTATCGAACATACTCTCTCCGGCCACAATAATTTTGCCGTCAGGCTGAATAGCAACCGCGTTACCATGATCATCGCACCCAAGAAAATTCGTCAGCGTTTTCCCATCCCCATCGAAGCTGGCGTCCAACTCTCCATTACTGTTAAAGCGAGCTAAGATGAAATCATGATTGGGTGAACTGAAGCAAGTACCTGCTGCCAGGATATTGCCATCTGGTTGGATGGCAATGGCAGAGAGAGATTCAGATTCGCCGCACATGTCTGCAGTATTGAACCCGTTGAACCCGAAAGAAGTATCCAGGCTACCATCAATGTGATAACGAGCAATCAGGAAATCATGCCCAGACAGAACCACAGTAATGCCTCCAACCACAATTTTTCCATCCGGTTGGATAGCCAGCCCAAGCGCTTCATCATAAACGCTCAGATCAGCCATAACTATGCCATCTCCGTTAAAGCTGGTATCCAGGCTGCCATCAGTGTTATAGCGTACCAGGGTAATGTTTTCCGAACTATATGTTGCGGAATACCCAGCCACAAGGATTTTTCCATCGCTTTGTAAGGCTGCAGCCATTCCATAGTCATACAAGGTGGCAGTTCCAAGATCCGTCGTCACTATACCATCATAATCGAAGGTGGTATCCAGGCTGCCGTTGCTGTTCAACCGCGCCAGAGCTATGATCAGTTTACTGATGATGCTGTGTCCAACCAGCAGAATCTTGCCGTCCGGCTGAAGCACCAGGGCCTCTGCTACATCTTCATTGTTGCCAATGTTAATGACCACCATGCCGTCGCCGTCGAAGGTGTTATCCAGGCTGCCGTTGCTGTTGTAGCGCGCCACAGCTATAGCTGCCGGCCCGTCGGGATACACATATCCCGCCGCCAGAATCTTGCCGTCTGGCTGGATGGCGACTGCGTTCGCGCGATCAGTATAAGTAGAGTTGAACGGTGTCACCACCATGCCCATAAATCCAAAACTGCTATCCAGAGTGCCATCTGGGTTGTAGCGCAGCACTAGAAAATCCTCATCGCCATCGGAGTATTCTGTGTACCCCGCCATGACGATCTTACCGTCCCGCTGGATGGCAACGGCATTGGCGCCATCATTATACGCAGCCCAGCCGCCGGTTGTCTTGCCATCCGCACTGAAGCTGGTATCCAGACTGCCAGGCGCGGCAGTGATCCCGGCGGACTGCGCCTGCAGTGGGGCAACGAGCAGCGCCAGGGCGACCAACATTGTGATCCATAAAGGTTTTCGGGGGTTCATCCTTTCTCCTTTGATCGAATTTTTTCTGAGGTTGTTAGCTCATAAAATTAAAAAAGAGGCCGGCTGCCATCCTTCTTCCCGGCGGCTCTGCCCAGATAGCTCTGCAAAAAATCGAGCAGTTCCTGCCGGTCGCGGATCGGGGCGCAGTCCTGGCTTTCGACATGCTGGATCTGGCCGCGCCATTCGTCAGGGCTGACTGGGTCAATCCAAAAACGCAGGATAAAAACGGCTCGCGAGGTGGGTGTTTTTTGCATGGGCTGCATGTCGGCTCTCCTGATGTATCCCTACTTTAGCAAAAGGCTCTCCAAAAAATTCCATCCTGCAGTTTTTTTTTCACCAACCTTGAGATCATTTAATAAAAACACGTCGCCTGGTCAGGAGGCTGGCCAGGCGACGCACGTGAAATGATTCAGACTTATCCGCTGCGCCCGCCGCGCGTTTGCGCGGCGTATCCCACCTGGCGCAGTGCCGCCAGGTCGCGCTTCACCGTCGCCGGGCCTACCTCCAGCGCCTGGGCAAGATGCTCTACAGTGGGCGCCGCGCCTTGCAGTTGAGCTTCCTCCAGCAGGCGCAGCAAGCGCTTCTGCCGGCGCTCAACTTTATCCCTCCATTCCTGGTCGCCTGGATGGCTGATTGTCCAGGTCACCTGCACCCACTCGTCATCTCTCAGCGGTCGCCCGCTGGGGGCCGAGGCGCAGGGCAGACGCACAATCACAGTGCGCGGCGCGCTGGTCTGCCAGGCAATCAGAATCTGGCAGTTCACCGACACCTTTTCCAGAAAATCCCTGCGCCAGGCTTCGGGCAGCGTCTCTGCCCGCTGCTGCACCGCCTGGTGAGCCTTCTGCAGCGCCTGTTGAGCAGCCGCCGGGTCGCCGACCGCGCGCAGAATCATGGCATGGTGCAGGTAGATGTCCTGGACGAACTCGCCGCTCCCGGCTGCTTCCAGTTGATCCACAGCTGTGCTGGATAGACGCACAGCTTCTTCCAACTCGCCCGCCTCCAGCTGACCGATCGCCAGGTAGGAGCGCGCCGCGTTGGCGAACTGATCCTCCCCAGCTTCCTGGAAGTCGCGCCAGGCCTGTTCAAATTCCTGCACTGCTGGCCCGGGCTCGTTCTTTTCCCGCCAGACCATCCCCAGCCCCAGGTGCGCGCTGCCGCTGTAATAGGCCGAGCCAACCCGATCGGCAGTTTCCAGAGCCTGCTGGTAGCAGCGCCGGGCTGCCTCCAGGTCGCCTTGCTCCTGGTAATATTTGCCCTGGTTCGCCAGCAGGCTGGCTTCTATGCTCGCAAAACCAATTTTTCGCGCCAGCGACAGCCCCTCTTCAAGATATGGACCCGATTGGGCATACTGCCCCAGTTCGTTATACAGGCAGGACAGGTTATCGAAGCACAATACCAGACCGCGCTGGTTGCCAATCTGCCGATAGATCTCCATCCCCTGCGAAGTGAACCGGATGACTTTTTCATAATCTCCCAACGACCAATAATTGACCCCCAGGTTGCACAGCAGCACCGCCTCGTTATGCTTGTGCCCGATCTGGCGGGTCAATTCCAATGCGGACTGGTTGTGCTGGATGGCGGCTGGCAGCGCGTTGCGCCGTTGCGCCGTGCGCGCCAGCAGCGAATAGGCCCGCACCAGCGTCATTGGGGATTGCTCCTGGCTGACCAGCCCGATCACCCGCTGCCCCAGAGCCTCAGAGGAGGCGATGTCCCCGGTTTGCTCATAGACCTGAGCCAGATAGATGCAGGTTTCGGCCAAAAGAACTTCCTGCCCCGGGATGCGCTCCCAAATCTCGACTGCCGCGCGCAAAGCCTGCCCTGCCGCTGGATAATCATCGCTGCGATGGTAGGCCAGGCCCAACTGCTGCAGGGCGGCGGCTTCCTGTTGGGGCAGCTTGTGGCGGCGAGCAATTTCCAGCGCAGCCTGAGCCGCCTGGCGCGCTTCCTCGTAGCGATCCTGGGCATTGCACAAGAATGTGGCATGCTGAATGTAAGCCTGCGCCTCGCCGGCTGGATCTTCAAGCTGTTTAGCCAGGGCCAACAGCGCCTGGATGTCCGCAGTTTCCTGTTCAATATCCCCGCGCATCCAGGCCAGGTTGACCCGGTTGGAATGCAGTTCAAAGGCCGTTTCAAGATTCTGCCTGGGCGACAGCGGGGCATAGCTTTCCAGGATCTGCAGCGCGCGGGAGAAGTTATCCCAGGCGGTCTGGTTGGCGTGCACAGCCTGGGCCTGCTTCCCAGCGGACAGGTTATAGCTGACAGCCTCAGCCCACATTTCTCCTTGTGTGCAGTGATGGGCCAGGGCGGCGAACTGCTCAGGACTGCGCTTCTCGATCGCCCGGGCGGCTGTCCGGTGCAGTTCCAGGCGGTGGTCAGGTTCGATCTCAGCATACACCACCTGGCGCAGCTTATCATGCCCGAACTGGTAAGCTTCCGGCGTTTCGATCAGGAACTGGCGCTGCACCAGAGTATGCAGCCCCTCCAGCAGCTTCTCCGCCGGGACAGAGCAGACTGCAGACAGGAGGTCAAATTTGAAACCTGCGCCCAGGGTTGCCGCCATCTCCAACAGCTGGCGCGAACCCGGATCCAGCAGGGAAAGGCGGCAGGATATCGAGGCTTCCATCGCTGCTGGCAGAGACAGCTCGCCATAATCCTGCGTGGAGGCATCCAAGGGGGTGCTCCAGATGCCGTTCTCATCCCGGTATAGCAGGCCCTCGCTGATCAAAGTGCGCAACTGCTCCAGCAGGAAGAGGGGATTGCCTTGCGTTTCTCGGTACAGGCGCTCTGCAAAGCGCTCGGCAGGATTGACCAGCCCCAGGGCGCGCTGGATTAAATGGCTGGCGGCAGGTGTATCTAATCCTTTCAGGGGAATCGTCTGGCAGGTCTCCAGTTGATTCAGCGCGCTGACCTGCTCCCACTGCGCCTGCCTGGAACGGATTTCATCGCTGCGATATGTGCCCAGGATCAGGATGCGCTTCCCCTGCAGCCCAGGAACCAGCCTGGCAAGCAAATCCAGGCTGTCTTCATTCGCCCAATGCAGGTTTTCCAGGATCAGCACCACAGGCTTAATCTGAGCCAGGGCGCCCAAGAGCTGCCTCAGGGCATCGATCAGCCGATCGCGCTCCTGGGCGGGCGCTAAGACCGGTACAAGCGCCCTATCTGGCAGGGAAGCGCCGATCGGCGGCAGGAGATCCCCTAGAATCCTCATCCACCCCTGATCCAACCGGGCCAGCTGTTCCAGGCGCAGGGGGGTCAGCCCTGCCATAATCGCCTCACGCAGGGGGCTGTATGGCTCTTCGGGGCTGTTTTCGCGGCAGAAGCCCCACAAGACCTGCAAACCACGCCATTCGGCGTCTCGGGCGGCTTCCTGCAGCAGGCGCGTCTTACCCACCCCGGCCTCGCCCGCCACCAGAACCAGGCAGCCCACGCCGCTAAAGGCATAATCCATCTGGGCCAGCAGTTGGGAACGCTCGGCTGCCCTGCCCACTAATGGCAGATCGGTGGATAGCAGCGCTTCTTTGTCCTTCGCATCGTCCAAATGCGGTGGAATATAGACCGCCAGCCCCGGCGATTTCTGCCCTTCTTCGCCAGCAGATAGGCTGGCCGAAATCTCCTCCGCCAGGCGCAGGGTTTCGTCCTCCAACTCCAGGCCAAGCTCCTTCTCCATCACCTGGCGGCAGATTTCAAGCTGTTTCAAGGCCGCGCCAGGCTGGCGCAGGATCACCTGCAGCCGCATCACCTCTCGGTGCGCTGGTTCTGCCAGCGGATCGGCCTGCACCAGGCGCAAGGCATATTCCAGGGCCTGGCTGTAGCGCCCTGAAGTTTTATTCAATTCAACCAGCGTTTCCACGGCTTGCAGATAGGCCGCCCGCAGGTTCTCCCTTTCCAGGAAGATCCACTCATCGTAGAACCCCTCCAGCAGGTCGCCCCGGTAAAGCTCGACCGCCCGGCTGAACGCGGCCTCCTGCTCGCCCCGCGCGGCATCGCTTGCAGCCCGGGCGGACTTTGCCAGCTTCAACATCTCCTGGAAAGCCTGAACATCTACCCATAAACGGGCGTCTGGTTTCACCGAGATGGTGTAAGCATCTGCTTCGATGCAATCCGGCAGCGCCTGCCGTACCAGATACAGAGCGCGCGAAAGCTCCCGGCGCGCCTGGTCTTCGGGCAAATCCGGCCAAAAAACGCCCGCCAAAGCAGGGCGCGCCTGCGGCCGCGAGCGGTTATACAGCAAATAGGCCAGTAATGAGCGCGCATTTTCAGTGGCTGGCAGGGCCTGATTTTCCCCATCTCGAACCAGCCTCAGCGCGCCAAACAGGCTGGCGCGCAGCAGTGATCTCTCACTCCCAGGTATCTCTCCCATTGTGAATGGAGAAATTTTATTGGGTTGTGAAGCAGATGTCAAGGAAATTCGAGCACCCGGCGGATATGCCTGGCAGCCCCCGCTCTCAGGGATTATATCTCATACGGCCGGGCAAACCGCTGCTCGTAAGCGCCGTTCTGCTTGAGCAGCATATCCCAGTAGAATGAAGCCACCGGCAGCCGCACAAAAATCTTGAACACTGGGGCCAAATAAGCCGGGTAGCGTTCCCTGCCCGCCAGAGTGCGCAGCAGCGCCGGGTCGAAGAAGCCTGTCTCGCCAAAGGCCCTCCCCAACCCCTGTAGGGCGTCGAACAGCTTGCGGTTCATCTTGTCCGGCATCATCCGCACCCCCTCGCCGCCGCCCTTCACCATCGTGCCCAGATACGGACTGCCCAATCGGTGAGCCAGCTTCTCCAGGTAGCGTTCTATATGCCGGGAATGGGCCGATTCCGGAAAGCCCGACTGCACCAGAAAACCGATGGGCGGAGCGCCCGCTCTGCCGCGGTAGGGTTCCAGCCGCTCGATGAAATCCTTGACGATGCCCGGCATGGCATCCGTGTAGAGCGGAAAGCCCAACAGCACACATTCCGCATCGCCAAACGCCTGGGCATGACGCTCCATATCATTCAGGTGATTGAGGTGATAGGTATCCACACTGCGCGCCTCTCCCGAGGCGCAGAACCCCTGGACAAACTGGTCGAGCATAATGGGCGTATTGCCCTTGCGGCCGCGCGGCGAGCCATTGAACACCGTCAGCCACCCAGGTGGAGCTATCCGTTGACCTGTGGTGGCGGTCAGATGCCGCTGAAAGGAGATCCCTGTCCGCTTCCCGGCGTTCTCAACAGATAGAATCGCCCGGGCAACCACTTCCACTGGCTGGTCGGTGGTCAGGGCGAATTCAAGGCGGCTCTTCATGTTCAGGGCCGTCCGGCTGAAGATATCGCTCACAATGGCCAGATCAGCTTCGTCCGTGTCCGCCTCCCGCTCCATCAGCAGCCCCAGGCGCGGGTAATGATCGTAGCGCGGCCGGTGGTGCGCTTCATTGTGAACCACCTCAAAATAAGGGTGGATCAGCGGGATCGACTTATCCATCATCTTTTTCAGCACTGCGCTGGGAAAGCCCATCTTGAGCGGCGAGGCCCACAGGGTGAAATCCGAATGCAGCACAGCCCGGCGCACCTGGCAGGACTCGTCCGGCGAAAAGCACTCGCCCGGCGTCTTCACCCAGCAGCCGAAGCAGCCGATGCAGTAGCGGATATCCATCTCGCCCAGGGTGAGCAGGGTCGCCTGGGACCCACTGGCGGCGAGACTCTCTGTGAGCCGCCTCAGGTAGCTCTCAAAAGCGTGGTTTTCTGGGTCGGGGTTGCCGTTCAGAATGGTGATTTTCATAGGTTTGATCTTTCTGTTTTTTATAGTATCGCTCTAATATAGGCACAATATAATATATGATAAGTCTTATATTAACGGAAATTCTCTGGTCTGTCAAGGGGAAAAATGACATCATGCAGCTGTGATAACCGGTTTTGGAAATAGTATAATGAGAATATATGGATAACGACAGCCTCTCCACCCGCTGCCTCTGGTCCAACGTCAACTTCGGCGAAGCCGTCTCCGAGGTGATGACCCCGCTCACCTGGTCGCTGCTGCAGACCTGGCGCGGGCAGTGGCCCCCGGCGCGCGACCTGCCGCCCTTCGGCAACATTGCCGGTCGCTTGTATCTCAATGTCAGCTATTACGCTGCCTCCCTGGAACTGGTAGGCAAACGCGGCCCGGCCATGCTCGCCGCGCTGAAAGACACCCTGCACATGCCCCTGCCGGCAGGGATCGAAATCCCGGCTGGCGCGCTTTCACTGCCTGAAAAGCTGGCTTTCGTGTTTGCCTGGGGGCTTGCCCGGATACGCTGGGCGCAGGTTGCCCGCACCTTGCCGCTCTTCATCGCCGCCAACCGCGCCTGGTGCACAAACATGCGCCAGACGATCCAGGCGGTCAGCGATCCAAACTCCCTGGCGCTGGTCTGGCAGAACGAGCTCCAGCCGCGCAGCCTGCAGGCTTACGTGGGCGTGCTGAGCAGCGCCATGCGCTTCTCAGAGATCGCCAGCCCGCTGCGCCAGGAGCTGACCGTCCTGGTTGGCGCCGATGACGCCGACGCCCTGCTCTCCAACCTGAGCAGCCCCTCAGAACCGCTCGCCAGCCTGGGCCCCCTGGCAGGCCTCTCCCGGCTGAGGCGCGGCGAGATCACCCCCCAGGATTACATCGATAACTACGGCCATCGCGGGCCGAATGAGTGGGAGCTGTTCACCCCCCGCCCGGTGGAACAGCCGGGCTGGTTGGAAGCCCAACAGGCGGATGTCCAATCGCCTCCCGTGGATGTGGAAAAGCTATTGGAACAACAGCGTGAACGTTTCGCCGCCGCCCTGGCCCGCCTGGAACAGCAGCATCTGCACCGTCTGGCGCCTCTGCGCCGCCGGATAGATGAAGCTGCCCGGCGCGGCCGGCTGCGCGAAGCCATCCGTTCCGAGCTGGTGCGAGTGATTTGGGTTCTGCGCCTGTGGGCCATGCATGCCGGGCAGGTCACCGGCCTGCATGAGGATATTTTCTTTCTCACCGAGGCTGAAATTCTGGCCCTGCTGGCGGGCGGCTCCGCCGCCGGGCAAGAAATCCCCCTCCGCCGGGAAACCTACCAGCAGCAGCGCTCGCTCCCGCCCTACCCGCCCCTGATCCTGGGCTCGTTTGACCCACTGGCCTGGGC
>JAFGQI010000073.1 GCA_016935755.1 Anaerolineales bacterium | reverse complement strand
ATGATCTTCCAGGTTTCATCGAACATCTCGCATGGGGCGCTGCAAGGGCTGA
Source organism: Anaerolineales bacterium (assembly GCA_016935755.1). Classification (GTDB taxonomy): domain Bacteria; phylum Chloroflexota; class Anaerolineae; order Anaerolineales; family UBA4823; genus JAFGQI01. Next base: position 7,215 of record JAFGQI010000073.1, on the reverse strand, counting down.
TCCCCGACCTGGTACCCGAAGAACAACGCGGGACTGCTTCGGCGATCAAAGCCATCTTTGAGCTGCTGCCGGTTGTATTATTGGGCATCACCATTGCGCCCCTGGTTGGAGCAGGGCAATTCGGCTGGGCTGTGATCGCCACCGGCGCGGTATTGGTCATCATCCTGATCGTTACCTTGTTCGCCGTTCACGAAAAACCGCAAACCGAACCGGTCCGCACCCCGCTGGCACCAGAGATGCTGCGCGTGCTTGGCATGCTGGGTGGTATTTTCGCCGGGGCAGTTTCAGGATTGGTCGTCGGCGGGGCAGCGGGCGGCCTGGTCTGGTTGGTTTCACGGTTGTTCACTTCGCCCGACACCGCCCGCCTGGCAGGCATCGCCATCGGCGGGATCATCGCCATGCTGGTGGCTGTGTTGGGCGGCACGTGGACCGGCGTCCGCCTGACCATCGGCGCCACCCCGCACGATGTGACCAGCTTTCGCTGGTGGGTAGCCAACCGGCTGATGTTCCTGGCAGCCATCACCTCCATTCAAGGGTTTGCTCCCTATTTTTTAATGTATACGTTTCACACAACCAGCGAACAAGCCGTAGCGATGACTGGTCAGCTCTTTACCGTGGCAGGTATATTTACCCTCTTGAGCGCTTTGCCTGCCGGTTGGCTTGCCGACCGCTGGGGACAGACTCGCCTCACTGCCCTGAGCGGAATCCTGGCGGTGGTCGGCACAGGAATTCTCTTGATCACCGTCTGGCAGCCCTATATGAGCCTGCTGTATCTGGCAGGAGCCGTGCTGGGGCTGGCGACAGGCCTTTTTGTGACCATTAACTGGGCTTTAGGAACGCGCCTGGTGCCCTCTAGCGAGTCGGGGCATTGGCTGGGAGTTTCCAACCTGGCGGGAGCAGGAGCAGGCATGATCGGGGCAGGCATTGGGGGTATCCTGGCTGATACGCTCAACGCCGGCGTGCCAGGCTTGGGGTACTTCACGATCTTTGCCGGTTATGGTCTGCTTTTCTTGGGCAGCGCCGCCTGTTTATTCGGTATCACCCGGCGCCTTTGATCCATCAATGCCCCCCATTTATCCACCCATTCCACTTTCTGCCTGGCTTTCCCTGGCTTGGACCGGGTTGAGCGGCAAGCAGCGTTCCTTCCGCCAGGATGCGCTGCGCTGCACAGCCAGATTGCCGCTCATGGTCAATGGAAGCCAGCATATCCCGCAAACCGGACCTGCCCTGATGGTGATGAACCATTACCACCGGCCTGGTTTTCAGGCTTATTGGTTCACGCTGGCGATCAGCGCCGTCACACCGGCAGAGATCCATTGGACCATCACCAGCGCCTGGACGGATGACGGCACTCCAGGCGCAAAGTTTCGCGCCACGATCAGCCCTTTCCTTTTGCCGCGTCTGGCACGCGTGTATGCATTCACCAGCATGCCGCCGATGCCGCCCCGCCCGCATGAGATCACTGCCCGCGCTGCTGCCGTGCGCCAATTATTGGGCGTGGCTCAGCAGAATCCGCCCCCGCTGCTGGCGCTGGCGCCTGAAGGACGGGATCACCCAGCCGGTGAGTTAATGCCTCCCCCACCTGGGGTCGGCAGGCTGCTGGCGATGCTAGATGGATTCGGGTACCCAATCGTACCGATTGGAGTTTCGGAAGATCAGCACAGATTGATCTTGACTTTTGAGAGACCTTTTCACCTAACGCTGCCGAAGGATCTAAATCCAACCCAACGAGATGAGCAAGCTGCAGAACAAGTGATGAAGGAGATTGCCGCCCTGCTTCCGGCAGAGCTGCAGGGGGCATATGCCGGCACCCCTTAACTCTTGAGACTATAATTCTCCGCCTAAAACCTTATCCCCCGTGGGTCCAGGGCTGCCGCCGTATGGCTCGACCGTCACGCCAAAAGCGTCAAAACTGAGCAAAGGAACCTGTGAGTCAACTTGCAGATGGGCATACCCATCCGCATCGACAGAAAAAACGCCCCCGCTGGTCCGCGCACCGTCTTCGATTAACCAAAGCTGGTATTGAAAAGCAGGTTCTAAACCCGCCAAATGTTCAACAACGAGCGTCCCTTCCATCCCGTCTGAGCTGATCACCAGCACACCCGCTGCATTGGGGTTGCTCTCAGATCCTGCGAGAGCAACCACATGAAACTTACCTCTCGACTCGAGCCTGTCCAACCGCTGCCAGAGCCAGATATTGCTGACCACCAAGAGAACGATCAATACCAAGCTGACCATACCCCAGGCAGGCGCCAGGTGGTTGAGACTCGCCAAAAACATCCGCCGGGTTGAGTGAGCAGAGACAGCTCGAGATTTGAAAGGTGAGGCGGTACTTTTCATAATACGCTGCTTGAGCACCGCAGGTGGTTCGCGTTGAGATACGGCTAGCGGGAGCATCGCCACTACACTTTGATAAGCACGCAGCTCTGCCTGGCATTCAGCGCAATGATCTACATGCGCTTGAACCTGCTGGCGATCTTCCGCACCAAGCGAACCCAAAGCAAAAGCTGGGATCATCTCAAAAACTTGTTCGTGTTCCATAACACAATACCTTCATCAAATAATACGCAGTAATAAACCTTTTGGTTTTTTCAAAAGCGATCTAAAAGAACTGGCGCATCTTCTGCATCCCCAGGCGAAGACGGGTTTTGACGGTGCCCAAAGGCAGCGCCAAAACCTGCGCGATTTGTTCATGGGTCAGCCCGCGGAAGTACGCCAATGCTAGCACTCGGCGCTGCTCAAGGGGAAGCTGACTCAACGCTGAGCGTACTTGCTGCCGGCTTTGTTCGATCTCCAGGCTGGTTTCCAAACCCGGTACATCATCTAGGAGCTCAAAATCTGGCATATCTTCCAGAGCGTGTACAGACCCTTCGCGGCGAGCCTGGCTGCGGCGATATAGGTCGATGGCACGATGGCGGGCGATACTTGCCAGCCAGGCTGCGACTTTACCGGCTTGGGGATGATAGCTTTCTGCCCGCTGCCAGACTCGCAAAAAAGTGTCCTGGGTGATTTCCTCCGCCAGGCTTACGTCTGACGTCGCATGGTAAGCCACGCTGAAAACCAGGCGCCCATAACGGTCATACAGTTCGCTCAGGGCATCCGGGTGAGCACGGGCAATCAGGTGCAGCAGGTTCTCGTCGTCTTGTTTGGCGTGATCCACAAAGTTTTCCTGCTGTAATTCTAATCGAAAAAATCCAAGAGAACGACCGATTGCGATATAACTCATAAAGAACAGAGGCGCTCACAGGCTATGAGCGCCTCTGTGGAAGAGATCAGGGGTATAACACTTAATGAACAGGTCCGTGAATTTCACCACCCGGGTTTGCCTGGGTGTGGATGTTCACATAGGTATCCCCGGCCTCGATGGCTTCCACAACATCCTTGAGATCTTTGACACTGTCGCCATTGTAATCGAGCACCACATTCGCATTCGTAAATACCCCTTCAACAAGAGTGCCGTTGGTTGTACCGGGTATCAACACTGCCGGAGGAGCACTGGGGTATAACCAGACGATAATTGACCCATTCCCTGTGCCGCTGGCGGGCAGGAGGTGAATGTGTGCCATGGTGATATTTTCAAGATTGGCGACATTGACCTTATAGCTCACTCCCATCCCATCATCCAGCACCTGGAAAAATGCTTGACCCTGCGCTTGCGTATCGACTAAAAACGGGATCTCGTACTGCCCAGATAGGTGAGCGCGGTAGTTCAGCACAGCTGCGGAGACAAGGCTGAATGAAAGTACCAGCGCTCCAAGGGTTATGAAAAAAACTGATGTTTTGCGTTTCATAATTTTCTCCTTTTTGGATAGAATTTGTTATATATAAACATCCATACGCACTACATCATTGGATTGGATCTATCCAGTAAATTAGGATTGGATTAATATTCCCTTTCAGATATTGTTCGATCTTACAGGCGATTGCATTTCAACAGAAATCTGACTGGTAATGCCAAAGCCCAGTGTCTTTGGCTTGTGACCGCTGATCTTAATCTCCAAGGTCTGGTCGAAGGGAGAATATCCCAGCGCTTCCACTTGTACGCCAGGTGTGATCCCAATGCTTTCAAGATAGCGCAACAATGCCGGGTCATTGGCATGCACTTGTGTGATGGTGGCTTTTTCATTCGGTCTGAGCTCTGAAAGCGGGCAGGACAGGTCAGCCGGCATCACCAATTCGGCACTTGGAATAAGCTCTCCGTGGGGGTCGCGCTGCGGGTTACCCAGGAACGCAGCAATCCGCATCTCAAACTCTTCACTGATGACATGTTCAAGCCGGCAGGCCTCTTCGTGAACAGTGTCCCAAGAATAGCCCAGGGCGTTCACCAGATAAGTCTCCAGCAGGCGATGATGGCGGATGATTTCAAGGGCAGTGCGTTCACCATCGCGAGTCAGCCGCGTTCCGCGGTGTTTTTGATAAATTACCAAAGGCGGCTGGCTGGCAGCCAGTCTTTGAATCATCCCGGTAGCAGAAGCAGGCGCCACGCCGATCTGTTGGGCGACCTGATTGGTTGAAGCATATTCTTGCTCAAGCGTCAGGCGATAGATCGTCTTCATGTAATCTTGAGCTGAGGCAGATAGTTGGTTGTGCATAATTTACGAACCTATATAAAAGAAATCTCACTTGACCAACATGCCGGTCACCCACAACAGCAGCATCCCGGTCATGATCCCTGAAAAAGCAATCATCGGCATGGTTTGGTGAGTCTTATCTTTCTGGATCAACTTGCCAATCTCGTAAACCACCTCAAACACTGCGCCGGTGCCAATCCCCAAGAACAACACCGCCAGCGTGGGCGAAGGCGAAAAGCCGCCGATCCACGACCCCAGGATCGCCGGCGCACCACCGATCAGGCCCATCAGCGCCAGGTGACGTACGCTCGGACGATCGCGCAGCACAGGCGCAATAATCCCAAGACCCTCGGTGATGTTTTGGATGATAAAGCCAATCACCAGGAAGGACCCAAGAGCAATCTCACCGATGTTAAAAGCTGCACCGATGGCTAAACCTTCGCCTAAATTATGCAAACCGATGCCGATGGCAATCATATAAGCCAGGGAAAGCCGTTGAGAGGCTTCGCTGCGCCCTGTGCCTGCCTGGTGCTTCACAATTGCATCCAGCAGGAAGAATGTACCAACTGCGCCGATGCCCACCAGGCCAATCCCCTGAAATGAACCCGGCACAGCCGCAGCCTGCTCAAGCGCTTCTGCCAGCGTGTCCAAACCGAGGAAAACAAGCAGCCCTACGGTTACAGCCAGCAGGAAAGCCATCCAGCGGCGGCCTAACTGGGTCAGCGCCGGAAACCAGAACAAGCCCAGATAAACCGGAATTACACCGACATATAGACCGATCAGGGTAAAACTGAGAAAAGTTTTTCCACTGGGTTCCGGAGTTTCGAAAGCCACTGGAATCTCGACATCGAAGGCGATGGCATTGGTAGTGAACAAACGGATCGCATACGCTTCGCCATAAGACCAGGGATAGTCGAGAATGATGGTAGTGGTGCCCAGGCGAGGGATGGTTGTGCCGTGCGAGCTGCTAAAAGGCCAAATGGCATTGTTGACAATAACCTGGGAAATCGTTAAGTCTTGCGGGCTGGTGTTGCGCACGGCAATCTCGATTTTGCCGTGCCCGAGGACGGTGCGTTCAATCGCTAGGGCCTCTACTGGAGCGGGTGAGGTTAGCTTTAGTCCGCCGCCGGTCGTCACAAAGAGCAAGATCACGCCAGCCAAGAGGACCAGCGGAAGAAACAACAAGATCGTTATCGCCAGGTTTGGACGTTTCGACACCACTGCAGGCATGGGGACTTCTGTCATCGTACCCCTCCTTATGGGAGCACTTCAAAATTGCCGGTCCAGCCCAATTCGGCGAACTCGGTATTATGCGCATGAAACATATACATCCCAGGATATTTGAAAGAGAACTCCAGGATGCCGCGCTGCGCCTGGGTGAGCATGATATTGTCGGTATATTCACTGGGCGTTAAACTGGTGCCGGTGGGGTAGTAATGAAAGAAATTTGCGTGCAGGTGAAAGCTGTTGATCAAATCATATTCCAGGATATTCACCAGGTAAACCCGCACTTCAGCCCCTACCTTGATCGGGATTGGGTGGAGCTGATAATGGAACGGGATCGTGTTTACCGCGTAGAAGTCGTTCTCATCATCATAATCCACATCGAAACCGTTCATCACCATCACGAACTCATCATCCACCGGCGGTCTGCCGCCTTTCGGGTCAATGATGAATGCACCGTAGAGACCCTTGGCAATATGGCGTGCCAGCGGGGCGACATGACAATGATACAGGTGCAGTCCAAATGGTTCTGCATCAAACTCGTAGGTAAAACTGCCGCCCGGCTGGACAATGCCAGGGGTGCCAGGCACCCCATCCATCGCCGCGCTGTGAATGCCGTGAAAGTGAAGCGAGTGAGGATGGGAAGAATCGTTGTACAGGGTAATCCGAATGTGGTCCCCCTCGGTACAGCGGATGGTTGGACCAGGAATGCGCCCGTTGTATGTCCAGGCTGAATAAACGATCCCTGGAGCCACCTCGATATCCTTTTCGACCACGGAAATCTCGTATTCGCGCTGCAATTGGCCATTTTCAAGGGTCGAAACCTTGCCATAATCGAAGTCGGTCAGGATGTCCGATGGATTGAAACCGTTGCGCTGGTGATCGACTTCTCCAACCATCATCGGCATGGCATGTCCGTCGCCGTAGCCCATGTGCATACTCGGGTTGATCAGCGGGGCAGCCTGAGTATGCTGCGCTTTTTGCGCCAGGGCCAGCGCACCGCCCGCACTTGCCAGTGCCAAGGCACTAACCTGGAGGAAGCTTCGTCTGGAGGGGGTACCGTTAATGGCATCTTTCATTTCTGAACCTCGTTATATAAAGCTAAAAATAAATTTAGTGTGTACTAAAAATAATTATATCAATTAAGATATTATTTATCAAATTAATTCAGCGCTGGATAACCTTTCCCCCTTGCGGTGACCGAAAGATTGAACGCAACACAGCGCTATCATCAGGCAGTTGACATGATGAATATCCCTCAAACAACCGGGAGCGGATGATTTCTCATCCGCTCCCGGTACTAAAGTGTGCTCTGAATGACCCAAAGATCATGGCCTGCCGTTTCGCCCACCAGCGCCCTGGCCGCGCCCGTTACCGCCTGCCCACTCCGGACGACCGGAGGCGCTACCCGATCCTTGCT
>JAFGQI010000072.1 GCA_016935755.1 Anaerolineales bacterium | reverse complement strand
TAACCTTGCTGATGGCCTTGACCAGCTTTGTAGAAACGGCTTTTTCGCCATTGGCATCGCCAACTTCAGCATATTGAGAATTGCTGCCTAACCAATGAGATTTTTGACAGTCGCCTGACTTCCTGGTATACTGAGGGGGACAGGCCTGGTAGCACCCAGCACCTCGCCTTCAGCCACTAATCAATGTGCTGAAGATCAATCGAATACATCATCAACCCCATCAGGCCGCCAGCAACCGCGTAAAATTTCACTGCTGAAAAACACTGATGTTTTGGAGATCACCGCTCGATCGCAATCGGTTGCAAATTCCCTTCGGCGTCGTGCAAGTCATTGACGAGCGCTGCAAAGGGTGCGGCATTTGTGTTGAATTCTGCCCCAAACATCTGCTCGTCATCTCCGAACACACGAACTCCAAAGGCTACCATCCCCCAAAAATTATAGAAGATCAGGACTGCGTTAACTGCGGTCTGTGCGCCTTGCTCTGCCCGGACTTTGCCATCTATGTCGAAGATGGCGGAAAACGCACCCCAGATAAAGTGATATCTATTCGTGGAAGTGGAAATAAGCCGTGGAAGAGCCCAGAGGACTGCTGACCGGCGAGCATTACATGCTAGGCGACCACGCCTGTGCGGAGGGGGCTATCCTGGCTGGCTGCCGATTCTTTGCCGGGTACCCAATCACCCCGGCGACAGAAATCGCTGAACGAATGTCTGTGCGCATGCCCCAAGTGGGGGGCATCTATATCCAGATGGAAGACGAGTTGGCCTCGATGAACGCCATCCTGGGCGCTTCCTGGGCGGGCGTCAAATCCATGACCGCCACCAGCGGGCCGGGTTTCTCGTTGATGATGGAAAACCTGGGCCTGGGGATCATGCTCGAAACGCCCTGCGTGCTGGTAAACGTGCAGCGAGGCGGCCCTTCCACCGGTCTGCCCACCCTGGTGGGGCAGCAGGATATGATGCAGGCTCGCTGGGGTTCCCACGGCGATTACGAGATCATCGCCCTCAGCCCTACCTCCCCACAAGAACTTTTTGATCTGACGATACGCGCCTTCAATCTGGCAGAGAAATACCGCACACCAGTGCTGGTGATGACCGACGCTGAGGTGGGGCACATGACCGAGCGCGTGGTGATTCCGGCCCTGCAGGATATTGAAATAACCAATCGCCTCCAGGTGCACAAAGGGGATGTGGAACCAGATCGTTTTCGGATCTTCCGCGACAGCCCAACCGACGGCAATGGTTATATTTCGCCGATGACAGCCGCTGGCGAGGGCTACCGCATCCACATCACAGGTCTGACTCATGATGAACGCGGCTATCCAATGATGAACGCCAATGCCCACGAGTGGAATGTAACCCGGCTGGTAGAGAAGATCCGCTCTCATCGGGAGGATATTATCCAGGTAGAAGAACAGAACCTGGAAGACGCCGAGGTTGTGGTGGTATCTTACGGAATCTCCGCGCGCACCTCCCTGTGGCCCATTGCCCAGGCGCGGGCGGAAGGCATCCGAGTGGGTTATCTGCGCCTGATCACCGTCTGGCCCTTCCCCGAGGAATGTATCCACCAGGCTGCCAGAGGGATCCGCGCCTTTGTCGTCCCAGAGATCAACATGGGCCAGATTGCGCTGGAAGTTGAGCGCTGTGCGGCAGGCCAGGCGCAGGTGCTGCGCGTTAACCGCCCGGGAGGCGATATCCTGGAACCTTATGATGTCCTGAATAAAATCCGACAGGCAGCCGGTCGATCGTCTCGCGAAGAAAAGCACATCACAAGCATACCCGGCGAACTGGCACAGGAGTAGCCCATGCCCGAAGAAGAGATGAACCGCAGCGAGCGGTTGAAGCTGCTAGGGTACGAACCTCCAGATAAGAGCGACTGGGTGACCGGATTGCATCCTCTGGATACCATGCTGCGTGGTGAAAGGCTGCCCCACATCTGGTGTCAGGGCTGCGGTTTGGGGATTGTACTTAATGTTTTGGTCAGTTCTTTGCAGTGGTTGGAAGAGCACCAGGGTTGGGACCTGGATAAAGTTGCTGTAGTATCTGGGATTGGCTGCACAGGCCGCATCGCCGGCTATGTTCGCCTGGATTCATTTCATACCACGCATGGCCGGGCGCTCCCCTTTGCCACCGGACTGAAGTTAGCCAATCCCGATCTGAAGGTGATCGTTGTATCTGGTGATGGCGATATCGCCGGGATTGGCGGCAACCACTTCATCCATACCGCCCGGCGAAACCTGGAAATTGCATTGGTTTGTGTAAATAACTTCAACTATGGCATGACCGGGGGCCAGGTGGGCCCGACGACCCCTCACGAAGCGCGCGCCGTAACCACTCAGTATGGCAATTTTGAATATCCCTTCAATCTGCCCTATCTGGCAGCCGCCAGTGGAGCATCTTTTGTGGCCCGCTGGACGGTTCTGCATGCCCGGCAGCTTGAATGGACTCTGCGGGAAGCGCTTGTCCATCCAGGTTTCAGCTTTGTTGAAGTGATCGCCCCCTGTTCCACCGCCTATGCTCGCTGGAACCCCGAGGGTCGCGGATTAGACCCGGAGAAACTGGGACGCCGGGGGCTGGAAACCATGAAATATTACCAGAAAATAGGCCGCACAATGAATGGCTGCCACCCCAAGGATGCAGACATTCGGGTCAATGAAAAAGGGGAAATTGTCGAGATCATCGAGGGTCAATTCGTGAATGACCGTCGCCCCGATCTCAGGGCTGCCATGGGTCAGCAAATCGCTCAGGCACAAAAAACATGGAGCGCGGAAAGGAAATCCCTTGATCAGCGCGAGCAGCTTGCCCCGCGAAAAGATAAGGTGCCGCGCTCTGAGGTGCAGTTGGGGGGTTTTGGCGGGCAGGGTATTATCAGCGCTGGCAGGATTATCGGCCTGGCAGCCGCGGTGTATGACAAACTGGAGGCTTGCTTCACACAGAGTTATGGCCCCGAAGCACGCGGCGGAGCGGCTGGCGCGCAGGTGATTATTGCCAGCGAGCCAATCCACCACCCGCATCTGATCGAACCCACCAGTATGATTATCATGTCACAAGGGGCCTATGCCCGATATGCGCCCACATTGGCGCCGGGAGGCACATTGTTCATTGATGAGGGGTTAGTGGCTCTTCCTGCTGACCACCGTACAGATATCACCACCCTGGGCATAAGTGCGACCCAGATTGCTGAGAGGGAGGGCAGCAGCCGGGCGGCTAACTCGACAATACTGGGTCTCTGGTCTGCTGTCACGGGTATTGTCAGGCAGGAAGCCATGCGCCTGGCGATTGCCGAATCGGTTCCCACGAAAACGGTGGAATTGAACCTGCGATTATTTGATATCGGTTTTGAAAAAGGAATTGAGCTGGTTGATAATAACGGGTAACCAGGTGAACCGGGCTGCGCTCATCATCGGAGGTGGGAGTGGGGCTATTCAAGCCGCTTTGAACCTGGCGGATGCTGGCGTAGAGGTCTATCTCGTCGTAGCAGCGCCCTTCCTCGGCGCTAACCAGACAAAAGATGTCCCTCAACACCTGATGAATGTTCGCCAGTTAGAAGCTATCAAACACCCCAGAATCAACCTCTGGAGCAATACACAAGTCGTTCGGGTCACTACCAGAGATTCTGGCAGTCAGGGCGCATCTTACCACACAGTTGAACTGTACCAATCACCCCGCTATGTTGACCTCGACAAGTGCACCGCTTGCGGCGACTGCATCGCAGTGTGCCCGATTGAGGTACCGGGAACGAATCGCCATGCAATCTATATTGACGGGCAGCCTGGCTGCGCGGCCATCGACAAGCTTGGGATTGCCCCTTGCCGGGATGCTTGCCCAACCGGGCAGCGCGCCCAGGGATATATCGCCTTGCTGCACCAGAAACGTTATGCAGATGCCTATTGGGCGATCCGGCGGGAGCACCCCTTCCCCTCTGTGTGCGGGCGCGTGTGCAATCACCGCTGCGAGGATGCCTGCACACGCGGGCGTTATGACGAACCGGTCAACATTATGGGGCTCAAGCGGTTTGTTGCCGACTGGGCTTACCAGCACCGCCAGGAACTGCCCAACATGCGCGATAAATCCCTGGTCGGGACGCCCTTTGAACACCACCACCCACCCAGCGGGAAAAATGTCGCCGTGATCGGCGCAGGTCCAGCCGGGCTGACCACTGCCCTGGACCTGGTGCGACTGGGCCACAAAGTATGCGTTTTCGATGCCCTACCCGCCGCCGGTGGTATGATGCGCGTGGGCATCCCGCCGCATCGTCTACCGGAAGAACTGTTGGATTGGGAAATCCAGCAGATCATCGACGAGGGCGTTGAACTCAAGCTGAATGCCCGGGTTGACAATATCCCTGACCTGCTAAAAAATGGATACGATGCTGTCCTGATTGCCACTGGCGCCCACCGGGCCAGAAAGCTGCCGATCAAGAACGCAGACCACCCGGATAACTGGTTGAGCCTGGATATCCTGCGCCAGGTCGGTCTGAGAGAGCAGGTTGACCTGGAGGGGCGAAAGGTGGTGGTCTTAGGCGGCGGCAATGTAGCCCTGGATACTGCCCGCACTGTACTGCGCCTGGGTGCCAGTGAAGTGCGCATGGCTTGCCTGGAACCACGCGGCGAGATGCCCAGCTTCGCCTGGGAGATCGGGGTGGCTGAGGATGAAGGCGTCCAGATTCTCCCTGGCCGCACCTTCAAAGAAATTCTTGTCCAGGATGATAAGATTACCGGGGTGCGGTGTGTGGAAGTAGTATTCCGCGGCTTCAAAGATGGGCGTCCCGATATGGACGAAATATCAGGCAGCGAACACATCCTGCCCGCCGACCTGGTCATCTGGGCAATCGGCCAAGCCCCGGAACTCTCTTTCCTGCCCAAGGATGACAGCCTGGGCTTCCACCGTTCAGTCGAGATTCAAGGCGACGACGATATGATGACCACACTGTCTGGTGTGTTTGTCGCCGGAGATTTACGCCGCGGAGTAACTTTCTTCGTAGTAGATGCGATCAATGACGGTCACAAAGCCGCCCGCTGCATTGACCGCTACTTACGCGGCGCAGCCGGGGTGAAAGAGCCAATCTCACGGCCAGTAGTAAAACTCAGCGACGAAGACATTCAGGCCAAACTTTCCAGCGGGGAAGTCTCTCGCCAGGGCAGGATCCAGATTTCCAGCATTCCCCTCGAGCAACGCACCCATAATTTCCGGGAAGTCGACCTGACTCTGACGGAAGAAGAGGCCCTGGCTGAAGCCGGGCGGTGTCTGCGCTGCGCGATCTGCTCTGAGTGCCTGGAGTGTCTGGCTGCCTGTGAGCGTGGCGCAATTGACCACGATATGCTTGGAAAATCGCTGGAACTGGAGGTTGGCGTAATTATCTACGCTGGCGAGCCAGAAGCTTATCGTCAGCAATTCCCACAGCACACGATTCAACGGGCAGAAAAACAAGGCATTTATCGCCTGCCGCCAGAAAACACATTGTTGGGATCAGCGCGTGCGGGTCAGGCGCTGCTCAGATTACAGCCAGAAACCTGCACCTCACCCATCAGATCAATACCTGCAGCCAGCAGGACTGAGCGAGTCGGCCTTTTCCTCTGCCAGTGCGGGGGCGATATCGCCGAGATAATCAACCTGGATGAGATTCGTTCTCTGGTATCCACCGATCCCGGTGTCGTGCACACCGAGATTGTGCCTTTTATGTGTTCACCAGCCGCGGTGCAGATCATCGAACAGGCGATAAAGGTCAGCGGATTGACCCGCGCGGTGATAGCAGCGTGCTCCTGCTGCGCCGATGATCAGGTATGTTTTAGCTGTACCTACCAGCGTGTGCGCTGCAAGGATCACCTGGGCATCTTTTCTGAGACACAGCTGCAAGCCGAGCTCGATTTCGTCAATATTCGCGAGCAGTGCGCCTGGGTGCATGCAGATAATCCAACCGCTGCGACGGCAAAAACTCTCGATCTGGTTCGGGCGAGGATCGCCAGGCGTAGACCGCCCACGGTCCTTATAGAAGCTCCACCCGTTGAGCAATCGACCATCATCCTGGGAAATGGGGACGCGGCCGCAACATGCAGCCAAATGTTCAGTGAACTGGGCATCGCTGTCTCCCATCTGACTGCATTGCCAGAGCGGGTCTGGCGCGCGGATGGACAATACTGCGCCAGTCAAGGGGCAATAATCAGGCACGCGGCTGCATTGGTGCTGGCGCCATCCAACAAAGATGAAGATGAGGGGCTGTTGGCCGCCTTGGGTGTCCAGATGCTTCAACTCGATACCTCCTGGGGCGGTGTATCCACTCGCCTCCCAGGGGTGTTCTACTGCGACTCCCAACAGGAACCCGCCGCCTGTGGCGCGGCCATCGTGGCCCGGGTTTTGGCATGGCTCAGAGCCACAGGGCGGCGTACTGGTTATACGGCAGCTGTAGTAGATCCCGATCGCTGCCGGGCGTGCGGTGATTGCGTCGCAATCTGCGAATATGGAGCGGCCAACCTGGTGGGCGAAGGTCCTCAGCGCGCAGCCTGGATCGATCCAGTCATCTGCACAGGCTGCAACAGCTGCGCTGCAGTCTGCCCGTCCGGGGCAATCACACCTGCCAGCATGACCGATGCACAGTTGGACGCCATGTTGAACGCCTATTTCAACCCAGAGGCTGACAGCCTGGCAGAGCCGAAGATCCTCGTGCTGACCTGCAATTGGAATGCCTACAGCGGTCTGGAAACCGCCGGCAGGCAGCGCCTGAACTATTCCGCCTCGGTGCGGCCCGTAAAGGTCAATTGCCTGGGGCAGCTGAGCCCTGGAATGGTAATCAAAGCCTTTGAGAAAGGTGCAAAGGGGATCTTGCTGTTGGGCTGCCCACCGGGCGAATGCCATTATGGAAATGGCAACCTCCACGCTGAGCAGGTTTTCGCCGAAGCCCGCAGCCTGGCAGCTTTGCTGGGTTACAAGGAGGAGCAGCTCCAGCTGGATTGGCTGGCTGCTGATCAGGGAGAAGCGTTTGCAGCCAGGGTGCGGCGGTTTATCGCCGGGTTAGATGGAGTTCGGGCATGACAGCATCCATCCTGGATGAGACCATGATCAAGAACCGGGTCTGGCACTGCCTGGAATGCGGGAAGTGCAGCGCGGTCTGCCCCATCACCCGTGCGCATGGCGGATCTGCTGAGGGCGCCAGCTATACCAGCCCCAGGCTGTTAGTGGAACTGGCTATGCAGAGGGAAGCAAAAGATGTATTTGAAACGCGCCTGTTCTGGTCCTGCCTGACCTGCCAGCGGTGCAGCGAAATATGTCCCTCTGGGATTAACTTTTCTGCCTTCATCCGCGACGCGCGCAGCCTGGCGCGGGGCGAGGGCCGCTCTGGAGCCTGTACCCACGGTGAGGTGATCCAGTCCTGGGCGCGCACAATGACCGAGCCCGAGCTAAAACAGCAGCGGCTGGGCTGGCTGCAGGAGGGCTTACAGATCGCCGAGCAGTCAGACACGCTCTTCTTTACCGGCTGCCTGCCGTATTATGATGTTCTTTTCAGTAAGCTGGGCTTTGAAGGGCTGGAGATTGCCCGGGCTGCGGTGAAAATTCTAAACCACCTTGGGATAACGCCGATTGTGCTGCCAGATGAACGCTGCTGCGGGCACGATCAGCTCTGGCAAGGCGATCTCATTACCTTTCGGCGGCTCGCTGAACGCAACCTGGAGATGATCAAAGCCAGCGGGGTCAGGCGCGTCGTGGCGACCTGTCCCGAGTGTGTGCGAACTCTTAAAATAGATTATCCACAGCACCTGGGCGATCATGGATTGGAAGTTTTACACATCACCGAACTGATCGCCCAAAGCGACCTGTCGTTTGGGAAAAATGGACCAGACTCTACCCCTACCCAGGTCACCTATCAGGATCCCTGCCGCCTGGGCCGTCACCTGGGCGTTTATGATGCACCGCGGGCGCTGATCGCCGGTCTGGGTTTCGAGCTAAAGGAAATGCAGCACAATCGCCAGGCCAGCCTGTGCTGCGGTACGAGCTGCTGGACGAACTGCGGGCAGGTCAGTAAAGATATCCAGCTGGAACGGCTGCAGGAAGCAGCAGCTACAGGCGCTGAGCTGCTGGTCACCACCTGTCTGAAATGTCAGATCCATTTTCGCTGCGCCCAGAAAAGCCTGGAGATAAAAGATCCAGGAAATATCGCCATCCGCGACCTGACTACCCTGGTCGCCGAATACCTCACTTGAAAAAGGAGGCCCATTTTGTCTAGCCAGGAACTGCGTATTGGTGTTTTCGTGTGTGATTGTGGTTCCAACATTGCTGGCCCAGTCGATACCGAAGCAGTGAGGGAGTATGCCGCCAGCCTGCCAGATGTAGTGCTCGCCTCGCGCAGCCGCTACACCTGCGCAGAAACCGGTCAGCAGGAGATTCGCCGGGCAATTGCCCAACACCAGCTGAACCGCGTGGTAGTGGCTTCCTGTTCGCCAGCTTCCTATGAACCGATCTTCCGTAAATGCGTTCAGAGCGCTGGCTTGAACCCATATCTGCTGGAAATGGCCAACATCCGCGAGCACTGCTCCTGGGTGACTCCCGGCGACCGGGAGGCGGCAACCCGCAAAGCCAGTGGAATTGTCAAAGTTGCTGTGGCCCGGGCGCGCTGGCTGCATCCACAGGATGAGGAACAGATCCCGATCACAGATGCCGCCCTGGTGATCGGCGGCGGGGTGGCCGGCATCCAGGCTGCCCTGGACCTGGCAGACGCCGGGCACAAGGTCTACCTGGTGGAGAAAAAGCCATCCATTGGCGGCGTCATGGCCCAGCTCGATAAGGTCTACCCGGATATCGAATGCAGCATCTGAATACTCGGGCCCAAAATGATGGATGTCGGTCGACATCCCAACATCGAACTGCTGGCCTTCGCCGAGGTGGAAGATATTTCGGGTTACGTGGGCAATTTCAAGGCGCGCGTCCGCAAGAAAGCGCGCTATATTGACGAGACTCAATGCACCTCCTGCGGAGAATGCGCCGCAGTGTGTCCGGTGGTCGTGCCGGATGAATACCAGGTCGGGTTAGGCAGCCGTAGAGCGGTCTATATCCCATTCCCTCAGGCGGTCCCCTCGGCGTATATTGTCAACGCAGACGAATGCCTGGGGCAAAACCCTATCGCCTGCGGCAAGTGCATTGAAGCATGTGAGAAAAAATGCATTGATTTTGAGATGCAAGACCGGCTGATTGACATTAATGTGGGCGTGGTGATTGTTGCCACCGGCATGGACGTGTACGATCCCACTGCGCTGGATGAATACCATTACACCCAGTTCCCCAATGTGGTCACCAGCCTGGAATTCGAACGTCTGATCAGCACTGGCGGCCCGCTGGAGGGACATCTTGGCCGGCCTGGCGACTTGAAGAAACCCGAGCGGGTCGCCTTTATCCAATGCGTCGGGTCGCGCACCGAAAACCCTCAGCGCGGCAACCCCTACTGCTCCAATATCTGCTGCATGAATACGATCAAATCCGCCCAATACCTGAAGGATAATTATCCCGGCATCCAGGTGACTGTCTTTTACATGGATTTGCGCGCGTTCGGCAAAGGGTTTGAAGAACTCCTGATGCGGAGTAAGAGCAACGGGGTGCAATACATCCGTGGACTGCCTGGGGAGGTGCAAGAGGATCCTGCCAACGGCAATTTGTGGATCACATTCGAAAATACATCCCGCAACTGCCTGGAAACACACGAATACGACATGCTGGTGCTGGCTGTGGGCGCGGTTCCTGCGGCAAGCACAGAAGTCATCCGCCAGATGCTCACTCTCTCAAGATCGCCGGGCGGATTCTTGAAAGAGGCCCATCCCAAACTGCGCCCGGTAGATACCCCCAGCAAGGGTGTGTTCATTGCCGGCGCTGCCGAAAGCCCCAAGGATGTGCGCGAGAGCGTCACCCAGGCCAGTGCGGCTGCTTCCCGGGCGGCGATTCTGCTCAACAAAAGCAAGTTTGCTGTCGAAGCGATTACGGCTGTCGTTGATCCCGAACTGTGCAAGATGTGCGGCATATGCGCCGGGGTATGTCCCTTCGGCGCGATCCAATGGGAGAAGAAACAGGTGGCCCATGTCACCAGCGCAGCCTGCGCCGGCTGCGGGGCCTGCGCGGCAGAGTGCAAGTTCGGCGCGATCCAGATGCGCCATTTCCCCGATCAGGCTATCTACGCCCAGATCGACGCGATCCTGGAAGAGCAGCCTTTGGAAAAAATCATAGCATTTGCGTGCAACTGGTGCTCCTATGCTGGGGCAGATACAGCAGGGGTAGCCCGCCTGGCTTACCCACCCAATGCCCGCATTATCCGCACGATGTGTTCGGGCCGGGTTAACTCCGAATTCATCTGGCATGCCTTCCGCAGCGGTGCGCCAGTGGTGCTGGTATCTGGCTGCCATTACGTAGACTGCCACTATCTCGATGCCAACCGCAGCACAACACGCCGGATCGATGGTTTATGGGATGGGCTGGAGAAATATGGCCTGCGCCCCGAGCGATTGATGCTGGAGTGGTGTTCCGCTGCTGAAGGAACCCGCTGGCAAACCATCATGATTGAGGCTGAGAAAAAACGCCTGGGGGTTACCGCGCAGGAAATCGAGCAGACCCGGGCGAGCCTGGCTCAGGCAAAGGTTCCCAGCCCGCGCAACCCGCGCCCGGCGGACGAGAACCAGCCCGCCTGGTTCACTTGCCTGCGCTGCGGTCATCACTGGAGCAGCCCGTTTGGCGCCAACCAGGAACGCATCTGTCCAAAGTGCCGCGCCAACAGCGTGCGCTGGCTGCGCGAGGCGCCAGTTAGCGTGGCTGCAACGCAGTAAACATTTAGCGGGGAACAACCAGCTATGCGTCAGGCTCTGCCAGCCATTTTTTAGCGCGGCTTGCAAGTTCTCTTCAGTATACTGCAGCCAGGATTCCCCGGCTGCCGATACCCAATGCCAGGTAGCGAAAAATTCAAATCAAAAATTTTCACGGCAACTTATTTCGAGCCTTTTCGCCCGAGGGCCCAATAATTTGCTGGTAATAAGTTGAGATGTGCATGCGAATACCCCAATTTACGCCAGTCATCACCCGCGCCCCGGCAGGAAACCGCAGGGGGATGCTGTCAATCGTTTCCACTTCGACGCCATCTACTAAACGGCAGATTACCCGGTCGGCCCGCAAGCGATATAAA
The DNA here is from genome assembly GCA_016935755.1 of Anaerolineales bacterium. GTDB lineage: Bacteria > Chloroflexota > Anaerolineae > Anaerolineales > UBA4823 > JAFGQI01. The sequence goes on along the minus strand of JAFGQI010000072.1, from coordinate 18,333 downwards.
CAACCATCTTCCCGGCTCACGTACTCCATCCCAGTCTGCCGGTCGCGAGACAGCCGCCGGAAATGCCAGTAAACATCATCGGGAGGGCGAATGTAAGAACTCATGATGGATCTCCGCTCCAGGTTTCGTAGGGTTTATTTTACTGCCATTCTAGTGATATGACAAACCGTCAGAGAATTTCAAATTCGCCAGGAATATCACCCTGTGAAAAAGATGCTCAACCAGGACGCCAGCCAGATTAGATAATCGTTATACAACAACCAAGGCGGCTATTACCAGCTGCCCATTGGATGCTTGCGCCTGGCACAGCTATTTTGGGTGACGAATCCCCAAGAATCATGTAAAATATCTTCGGAGGAAAATGATAATGATACTAAACCCTGTTAATGAGTTGAAAATTTTGATGGCAGAACGTCCTGGCTGGTGTATTTCGCTGTTTATGCCCACACATCGCAGCGGAGAAGACACCCGGCAGGACCCCATCCGAATGGTGAACTTACTGCGGCAAGCAGAAGAGCAGCTGATCGAAAAAGGGATGCGCACCGTCGATGCCAGAACCATGCTGGAACCAGCTCGAAAACTCGAAGGGTATTCGCCTTTTTGGCGCCACCTGAATGATGGCCTGGCTATGTACCTTGCTGAAGGCGTCTTTCGGTATTACGCCCTGCCGATGCCCTTTGAAGAACAGCTTATCGTGGCAGAACATTTCTACATCAAACCGCTGCTACCCCTGCTCAGCGGTGATGGGCGTTTTTACGTTTTAGCGCTCAGCCAAAATGAGGTCCGGCTTCTTGAAGGAAGCCGCTACAGCGTGGGCGAGGTAGACCTGGAGGGTGCTCCGAGCAGCCTGGCTGAATTGTTAGGCGATGAGAAGCGCGATAAACAGCTCCAATTTCACACCCGTGGCTCCAGTGGGGCAGGGAAAAGGCCGGCAATGTTTTTCGGGCATGGCGAGGCTGAAGAGCAGGCAAAACAGGATATCCTGCGCTACTTCCGCCTGATCGATGCTGAGCTGCGCGGCTTACTGCCAATCGAAGGCACACCCCTGGTGCTGGCGGGAGTCGATTATCTGCTGCCGCTTTACCGCAGCATCAGCAGTTATCCCTATCTGCTTGAAGATGGCATCACCGGCAACCCCGAGCAGCTCAGCGATAAACAACTGCATGAACCCGCCTGGAAAATCGTGGCGCCCTATTTCCAGGAAATCCAGCACAAGGCGCGAACCCGCTTCTACGAGCTGAAGGACACCGGACAGACTTCGATCAACCTTGAAGAGATTATCCCCGCTGCCTACCACGGGCGGGTAGATCATTTGTTTGTCGCCCTGGATGTACAGCGTTGGGGCAAATACACCCCCGACCTTCACCAGGTGAGCATTCACCCCGAAGCCCAGCCTGGCGACGAGGAACTGCTTCAGTTTGCCAGCAACTATACTATCTTGAACGGAGGCAGTGTTTTTGCTGTGGAAAAGGAGCGCCTGCCCGGTGAAGGAATATTGGCAGCGATTTACCGCTACTAAATCTGCATAGAAACAACCATTAAAGGGCAATGGATCTTCTCGTCGCAGTACTTTCGGGTTTTCTGGTCGCAACCTTAGCCCCCTTCATCAGGGGCAGGCTGAGGGATTACGCTGGTTGGCTGCTGGCAGTGCTTCCGGCAGGGCTGACACTTTACTTTATCAGCCTGCTGCTCAAGCTAGCAAACACTCCCCCAGCCGCTGTAAAAATTACATGGGCGCCTGTTCTGGGAATTGATCTTGCCTTGCGCGCCGATGGATTAGGGTTGCTTTTTGCCCTGCTGATCAGCGGGATTGGGATGTGCGTGGCAATCTATGCCCAGGGCTATCTGAAGGGTGATCCGCGGCTCAACCGCTTTTACGCCTGGTTGTTTATCTTCATGGCCTCCATGCTTGGGGTGGTGCTGGCGGATAACATCATCCTGCTGTTTGTCTTCTGGGAACTGACAAGCTTCAGCTCGTTCTTGCTGATTGGCTTCAACCATGATGAGCCAGCCTCACGCGCCGCAGCCCTCCAGGCGCTGTTGGTCACCGGCTCAGGTGGGCTGGCAATGTTGGCTGGCCTGGTTCTGCTTGGACAGGTGAGCGGCAGCTTCGAGATTTCAGCCCTGCTGTCGCAAGGAGAGGCGGTCAAATCCAGCACGCTGTATCTGCCCATCCTGATCCTGATCCTGCTTGGCGCATTCACAAAATCAGCTCAATTCCCATTCCACTTCTGGTTGCCGAATGCCATGCAGGCGCCGACACCGGTGAGCGCCTACCTGCACTCAGCCACCATGGTCAAGGCGGGGATCTACCTGCTGGCGCGCTTGAGTCCTGTGCTGGGCAGCACAAATGAATGGCTATATCTTGTTGCCAGCGCAGGCGCGGTCACGATGCTGGCAGGTGGGATTCTCGCCCTCCTGCAAACCGATCTAAAGCGCCTCTTAGCCTACTCAACCGTCAGCGCGCTGGGAATGATGGTTCACCTGCTTGGTCTGGGATCACCGCTGGCGGTCAAGGCTGCCATGGGACTGCTGCTTGCTCATGCCCTCTATAAGGGCGCTTTGTTCCTGGTAGCAGGCGCAGTAGATCACGAGAGCGGCTCGCGCGATGTGCGCCGCCTGGGCGGTTTGGGGCGCGCCATGCCGATCACGGCTATTGCTGGGGGGCTGGCTGGACTCTCGATGGCGGGCCTGCCCCCAACTTTGGGTTTCATCGCCAAGGAGACATTTTACGAAACAGGACTGGAACTCAGCGCCTGGCTGGCAAGCGCAGCGGTGCTGACCGCGGTGCTAAATGTATATGTAGCCGGAGCTGTTGGCCTGGAGCCATTTTGGATAAGGAAGCATGAAGCCCCCAAGGTCTCTCACGATGCTCCGCTGGCTCTCTGGTTGGGTCCATTGCTGTTGGCTGGTTTGAGCCTTTTCTTCGGGCTTTTTCCAGGCGCGGCTGGGAAGCAGCTGCTCTCTCCGACAGTGACCGCCATCCTGGGCAAGAGCACCGTGGTGAAGCTGGCGTTATGGCATGGATTCACCACGGCGCTTTATCTCAGCATGTTGACAGTCATACTGGGTGCGGGATTGTTTCTGGCGCGCAACCGCGTCCGCCAGATCGCAGCCAGGATCAACTGGCCCTGGGGGCCTGATCGGATTTACACCTGGGCGCTGGATGGTTTGAACTGGCTGGCTGCCTGGCAAACACGGGTTCTGCAGAGCGGTTATCTGCGCGTATATTTGACGGTCATCATCCTGACAACTATCGGATTAGCTGGATACAGCCTGGTTGCCCACCCTACGAAGATCGTTATCGAGCCTCGGGAAGCGCGCTTTTATGAGGTCATCCTGGCAGGAGTGATTGTCCTGGCTACCTTGATGGCAACTCGCTCCCGCTCCCGGCTGGCAGCAGTCGCAGCCCTGGGAATTGTGGGCTATGGTCTATCAGTCATCTATCTTCTCTATGGCGCGCCGGACCTGGCGATGATCCAGTTTGCCATCGAGACTTTAACTGTCATCTTGTTGATATTGGTGGTATACCGGTTGCCCAAGTTCACGCGCCTCACCAGCCCTCCAGCGCGCCTGTTCGATATCCTCATCGCCCTGGCTGGCGGGTGCCTGATGACGATACTGGTATTGGTGGTCTATAGCTATCCTTTGATGCCCCAACTTACGCCCTTCTTTATCGAAAACAGTCTGGCCCTGGCAAAGGGACGTAATGTCGTAAATGTCATCCTGGTGGACTTCAGAGGTTTTGATACCCTGGGAGAGATCACCGTTTTGGGGACCGCAGCAATCGGCGTGTATTCCTTGATCCGACTGACAAGCCCGCGAGCAAAACAGCAGGCCCGGCAAACCCAACAGCGAGAGAAAATGCACTCCTTGATCCTGCAAACCTCGGTCCGCTGGCTCATGCCTCTTCTGCTTATTTTTTCTGTCTTCTTGCTGATTCGCGGCCACAATGAACTGGGAGGAGGCTTCACCGGAGGCGTAGTCGCCTCGGCGGCCTTCATGCTCTACGCAATTGCGGTGAATCCGGCCGCCACCCGCGCAATGGTCCACATAAAACCTCGTCTCCTGATCGGCCTGGGTCTGCTGGTTGCTTTATCGAGCGGCATTCTGGCAATCATCAATGGCCTGCCATTTATGACTGGCCTTTGGCTGCCTCAAGAAGTGGCAGTGATCGGCAAAGTTGGCACACCTCTGTTGTTCGACCTGGGAGTGTATCTGGCAGTAATCGGCGTCAACCTTCATATCCTGTTGAACCTGATGGAGGAAAAGAGTTGAAGGTTATCCTGGCTATTGTCATCGGCGCTTTGTTTGCTGGAGGGCTGTACATGATGCTGCGCAGGAATCTGGTCAAAATATTGATTGGACTGCTCCTGCTCGGGCATGCAGTCAACCTGTTCGTTTTTACCCTGGGACGACTGGTACGGGGCATTCCGCCCCTTATTCCTAATGGAGAGACGGTATTGACCCCACCTTATGCAGATCCCGTCCCGCAGGCTTTGATCCTGACCGCCATTGTCATCAGCTTCGGCGTGACCTCTTTTGCAGTTATCCTGCTGCGCCAGGCATACCTGAACCTGGGCACTGAAGATTTAAATCAGCTGCGCACAACCGAGATGAGAGAAGAAGACCCAACGGTCCTGGAAGATAGCGAGCCTTCAAAATGACTTATCTCACCATTCTGCCTATTCTGCTCCCTCTTGCCGGCGTGATTTTAATGATTCTGTTCTGGGGTAATCTCACAGCCCAGAAAATCCTGGCAGTTTTGTTTTGCGTGCTTTTAATGGCGGTGAATATCGCCTTATTGATCCTGGCGCTCATGTATGGCATCCAAACCTATCAGGTGGGGAATTGGGCTGCCCCATTTGGGATTACCCTGGTAGTTGATATTTTTAGCGCAGTGATGTTGGTCATGGCCGGGTTAATTGGGTTGATGGTCATCATCTACTCGATGGCAGCCATCGATAAAGAACGGGCGACCTTCGGCTTCTATCCCCTGACCCTTGTTTTACTGATGGGTGTGTGTGGGTCATTTCTCACAGGGGACATCTTTAATCTTTATGTGATGTTTGAAGTTATGTTGATGGCGTCTTTCGTCTTGATGGCTTTGGGAGGTGAGCGGAAGCAAATTGAAGGCTCGGTTAAATACATCATCCTGAACCTGCTGGCCTCTGCGCTCTTTCTATCTGCTACTGCGGTGGCCTACAGCCTGACCGGCACGCTGAATATGGCCGACCTTGCGGTCCAACTGCGGCAGCTCCAACCTGCTGGGATAGTTACAACATTAGCATTGCTCTTCATGGTCGCTTTCGGAATCAAGGCGGCTATCTTCCCCTTATTTTTCTGGCTTCCAGCTTCGTACCACACGCCGCCTGTCACAGTGACCACATTATTCTCAGGACTGCTCACCAAAGTTGGCGTATATGCCATGGTGAGGGTCTTTACACTGCTTTTTACCCAGGGAAGCGGGGTTTTACACCCACTGCTGCTGTGGATTGCAGGTTTTACCATGGTCACTGGCGTACTTGGCGCAGCAGCGCAGTATGATTTTCGCCGCCTGCTTTCCTTTCATATCGTCAGCCAGATCGGTTATTTAATCATGGGGTTGGGATTATTCACCCAGGCATCTCTGGCCGCCATGATCTATTTTATGGCGCATGTGATCGTGGCAAAATCGGCGCTTTTCATGGTGAGTGGGGTGGTCAATGCAACGGAAGGAACATTCAACTTGAAAAAGCTGGGCAACCTCTACCGCTCCCGTCCAGTCCTATCCATCCTTTTCTTGCTGCCTGCCCTATCGCTGGCCGGGCTGCCACCCCTCTCCGGCTTTTTTGGAAAGCTGGCTTTGATTCAGGGGGGGCTGGGTGTAAGCCAATATGCCATCGTGGCAGTCTCGCTGGCAGTGAGCCTGCTCACCTTGTTTTCCATGACCAAGATCTGGATAGAAGTATTTTGGAAACCCATGCCACAAACGCCTGCCCCTAAACCAGAGTTAAAAAATACCTGGGCCCTGTTTGCCCCTGTCATTGTCTTGGCCAGCCTGACCGTGTTGTTCGGAATCTTTGCTGGGCCAATGTACAATATAGCCGAGCAGGCTTCGCGACAGCTGCTGGATCCAAATTTATACATTCAATCTGTGCTATTACAACCATGAACCTTTTTCTGCTTAATGTTTTGCTAGCTATCGCCTGGGGCGCGCTGACCAGCCAATTCTACCCAGTGAACTTGATCTTTGGATATCTTTTGGGTTTTTTCCTACTATGGATCATCTTCCGTAACCAGGAAGGGCAGAAGTATTTTGAGCGCGCCCCAAAAATCATCGAGTTCCTGCTCTTTTTTATCGCTGAACTGCTCAAGGCAAACCTGCGGGTTGCGCGGATCGTGCTGACTCCGCGCCCGCGCATCCACCCAGGGGTGATCGCTGTCCCACTCGACCTGCAGACGGATATCGAGATCACCCTGCTGACAAACCTGCTTACTTTGACCCCTGGGACTCTATCCCTGGATGTGTCCGCGGATCACCGTATGCTGTATCTTCACACAATTGATTTCTCAAATGCAGATGAGTTCCGCTCACAGATTAAAAACGGTTTCGAGAGAAGGGTAATGGAGATCATGAGATGACTGATATTCTCTGGAGCCTGATTCTTAGCTTACTCAGCTTGTCGCTAATCCTGGCCTTCATCCGTCTGTCGCGCGGCCCCAGCCTACCAGATCGAGTCATCGCGCTGGATATTGCTATCACAATGGTAATGGGGATCATATCTGTCTATGCTGTCCAGAACAATCAACCAGCTTTTTTGGATGTGGCTCTGATTCTGGCCTTGCTTTCCTTCCTGGGAACAGTCGCTTTCGCCTATTACATTGAACGGAGAGTATAGCAATGACGATCTGGATTGTCGCCATCCTGATGGTCTTGGGGGCCTTTTTTATCTTTATCGCCAGTCTTGGACTGGTCAGGATGCCAGACCTGTTCTTGCGCATGTCTGCCACATCGAAAGCCGCCACACTCGGCGCAGGGTTGATGCTGTTGGCGACCATGATCTATTTCAATGATTTTGCCATCACCATCCGGGTGCTCTCGATCATCGCCTTTTTAACCCTGACCATCCCGGTCGCGGCCCACATGATCGGACGAGCGGCGTACTTTGATGGAGTGCCCCTATGGGAGAAAACTGAAATTGACGAGCTGCGCGGACATTATGCTTTAACCACCCATGAACTGGAAAGCGAGCCGCGCAGCCCGGTGGACCACGATCAGGTGCAAAAAGAAGAGCAAGATGACTTTATTTGATGATTAGCAAACCTCAGCCAGGCAGCGCGATTTTACCGGCTGCCATTATCGTGGCTCTGCCGCTGCCGGGCTATCCGACTCTGGCGCAGGCTTGAAATCAAAAATTCCGCTCAAAAGCGCTGCTCCTGATAATAAACACACCATTCCAACAAGTGTCATCATAACGTTGAACGCATCCGCATAGTTGATCCCATTCCAGGTGTGGGTAGCGCCCATCGTATGTTGGATGGTGAGGGCGAACAAGCCGAGCAGAATAGCCGCGACGCCGCCCGCAGACCGGTTAGATTTAGCAGCATCCCCTTTTGTAAAATCCATGATCTGCCAGATAGACGGGATGCGGAAGAACAGGAAGATAACCAGTGTCAGGATGGTCGTGTATACGACCGCGTCCACCGGCATGGATTTCCCCCGCAGCGCACGCGAGGCAACCATATGGATAAAGCCCATTACCGTGCCTGAGACCAATACAAACAATGCATAACGGTAAGATTTGTCTGCCCCTTTGATGATCATAATCGTGGCGCGGATACCCAAGACGCCAAGAGCGATACCCGTCAAAACGAACAGGATATACAACCATTGGAACGGGGCCAGCGTCTTCATACTCTCATACCGGGTGGGAGCCAGCGCCACACAGGTTGTACCGATTCCGCCAAGCAGGGTAAAACCACCCGTCAATCCCATCAGAATAATACCGACAAAACGGAGCGTCTTAGCAAGGGGACTGTTTGTTGACATCGCATTCTCCATTTGAAAATTTTCCCAAACAGGGGTTATCGCTCGTTGTTTTTACCCGAACTCGAACCCTATCACAAAACAAATCGTCATCATCAACAATAACCCCGGCAGGATTTTCAGGATCGTTGCTCGCGAGAGGATGGGTCTGCCAACCTTGAGAAATGACAGCGACAGACCACCGATGCCGATCAAAGCCCCACCCACCCCAACAAGAGAAAACACCGGCCCCATCTTACCTTGAACCGCGAGGATGATGGGCAGCAGGAAAATAGTAATTCCCGCCATGCCGTGGACGAAGGCTAAAGTGATCGTGGGTAATTCACCTTGCAAGCGGCTCGCGCGCGTGACAACGACTGCCAGGAACCCAATGATGGTAAAGACCAGGTAAGCGATTCGTACAGAGGCAAAATGCTGCCAGATCAGGCCGAGCGACAAAGAAAGCGGGATAATCGTTGATACGATAACCACAATCGGCGCGTCCAAAACATCGAAGCCAAGGATGATCAGCAGCAATCCGGCAACCAGAAGAACGCCAAAAGCGATGCTGTAAGCAATGATCGGAAGGGTAGCCAACCCCTCGATGCCAACCGCAACCTGATAAGCCGCAAGAATGCCCGTGATCAGTAGTAAGATGCGATCAAGCGGAGTCATCTGCATCCTACAACACCTCGAGCAGTACCAGGATCATCGCAGCCAGCATGTACACAGAGGCATATTTGAACAGACCAAAGTTTACCTGCTCTGAGGGTTTGAACATGATCGCAAAAGCCAGTATGAGCAGACCGAAGGATAGCACCCCCAGCAGGCGCAGAAAACCCCAGGCCATACCGATACCCCAGGCAGAAAAACCCATCGCGAGCGCGGCCAGGAGGCTGGATATTGCGATCACTGTGCGGGTGTAACGAAATCCATAAGTAGACACAAAAGTGGGCAGCCTGGCAGCTTTATAATCGTCAAAGTATCGCATGCTAAAGGTCAGGATATGGGTTGGAATCCAGAATAAGATGCTGAGCGAGAGCATGATGCCCACCCAATCCAGCGCGCCCACACCCAACGCTCGACCAGCCAGGATGGGCATTCCACCCGAAACCCCGCCCCAAACAATGCTCCAGCAAGTGCGCCGTTTGAGCCACATAGAATACACGACGACATCAAAGAACAGCCCGGCAAAGATGATCAGGCCGAAGAGGGCATCCATGCTGGCTGCCAACCCCACCCCAAACACCGAGAGCGCCAAACCCACCCACAGAGCCTCGGTAGGATCAATTTTCCCTGAAGCCAGGGGGCGCTTATGCGTGCGTCCCATCCGGGCGTCAATATCACGATCCCACCACATATTGAGAATGGTGCTGCCGCTGATGGATGCAACCAGGCTGACCAACAACCCGGCCAGCGTGGGCAGGTTATAGACCGGACAGCGGGCGCTCATGTAGCCAGACAGACCTGTGGATACTAACAGACCAGTCTGAAGACTCTTTATGAGCGGCCAATACAGCCGCATTTTAGCGGCAATTTTCTTCATGCCTTACTCCCAAAAATTCACTCACCATGTGTTTATTCATCCCGCGCACAGCGGAAGCCGACCGCCGGGCTGTAGTATTGCGGGCCAGCACTATTATACTTCCACACCCGCAAATCCACTTCATACGAGTAAAAACTACCTCCGCGCATATGGCGGTAATGCTGTTTAGGATAGTCGTTGCCAATCCACTGCCAGACATTGCCAGCCATATCATATAATCCATAGGGCGAGGCCGAGTCCAGCGTTGTAAAGCCTTCATAGGTCTTGCCATTGAAGAAACCGACCGGGGTAGTGTTGCCCAGCTTGCCAAACATTTTTTCGAACAGATCGAAAGAAGAGTAGAAATTGGCATTGTTGCGCTCGATATGCGTGCCCCACGGGAAAGGCAGCCCGCGTCCATCCACCAATTCCGTACCCCGGGCGGCTTTTTCCCATTCCACCTCAGTCGGCAGGCGCCAGCCATAATTCTCACAGTAAGCATTTGCCCCAAACCAGGTGACCATTGTCATTGGATGGTTGCGATACTCGGGGATGGCGGTGAATTTTTGCCCATCGAAGCTCAAGCGTAGACCCGCATCGTGCAGAGGGAGATAGAGCTTCTCGCCCGCCCGAATTTCCTCCTCATGCTTGTAACCGTCATACGGATCGCCCGGATAGAAACCTCCCACGCCTTTTTCCAGCCAGATCTCTTCCCCCGTTTCGATCTCCACCTCACCAATGCGGATATCGCCCGCCGCCAGGGCTTCGTTTAAGAAGCGGGCGTATTGTTCATTGGTGACAGTCGTAATCATGATCTCATAGTTATAATCCACCGAGGTAGGATGGTCGTGCTGCCCGAAAGGGAAAATCCCCGCTGGAATAATCGCCCAGGCCTCAGGGTCAACGCCAGTGTCCACATAAGGAGGGGTGATGCCACCCACATTGGGAGCTGCGCCGCAGGTGGAAAGAAACAGAGCGCTCAACGCCAATATCAGCAACGCGCGTTTCATTTGGACACCTCCCTGAGCGTTTTGTGCAGTTCTTGCAGTTTGCGTTCCTGCTCCTCTATTTCAGCCTGTGCTGATTTCATGATTTCCGACCTGTATTCTATTCTCCAGTAACCCTTCGCCTTGAACAGATCAACCAGCCGCCAAAGCATGAAGATTGCCAGCAAGATCAGCACGGTTGCCAGCCCGATGTCAATAAGCAGCATGACCGAGTTGACAAGATTCTGCTGCTCAGCCTCGGTTACGAGCAGGCGCTTCATCGAGAAAATCGTCGCCGAGGCAAATGCCAGGTTCGACATGACGATGATCATCCAGCCAAACCACTTGCGAGCTTTGCCCTTAAGCCCCGAAAGATCGGCAAAATAGAACAGGATGATGGTGGCAATCAGGCTGGCGAGGATGTGCCAGTGACCGGTGAGGGTGATGCGCTCCTCCCGGTGCGGCCAGACACGGAAAATCTCGGTCAGTTTTGCTGCCATGAATAAGCCTACTCCGCTGACCGTGAAATTCATAAACACCATTTGCCAGCCAGGTCCGAACTTGAGCGGGTCGTTGAGCAGTGCTTTGATTTTGTGCCAGAATTTCGGTTTTTCGATCCCCGCCGTGCCTTCCCTGATGAGCATATCCCACGAGTAGATAACAAACATCAGCGCCGCAAGCATTACGCCAACCGAACCAACGTATATGATGGTATGCGCCCATTCCAACCAGACTACTGACAGCGCCCCAAAGGTGATAATGATCGTGCCGATAATCATCAGCGGCATAGCAATCCTGTGCAGGATGCCTTTGAACTTCAACCAGCGCCCAACAATCAGTGTAATGGCAACCGCAACCAGGGTCAACATGATATGCAGGTGACCGATGATTGCTTTCTGCAGATAGGTCTTGAATGGGTTGCGGATCAGGTCTTCAGCCAGGAAGGTCTCATGCCCATTGCCCCAGTACGATCCAGTCACCGCGCCAAAAGACGCCGAGAGCAGAGTTGCGACCGCCATCGCGAAAAAGGCAACGCGCTCCAAATCCACCCCACCTTTGGTGTGGGCATAGGGGGAATCTGGGGGCAGGAGAAATTGCTTCTTCCAAGGCCAGAGGGCCGCTGCAAGCAGGATGCCGGCGAAGAAAATCAACGACTGCCCCAGCAGGAACAAGCCATGAAAGATAAAATTCTGCCCCCAGTAAGCGAACAGCAACCCAAAGATAACCGCGACCAGATAACCAACCGTAATCGTGGCGTTGATGACAATATGCTCGTAGCGCTTCATCGGCAGGATCTCGGTGATGAAATAGACCTCGATGGCGACGATTGTCATGGCAATGGTATGGTAGAGCATGATAATCCGCCCTTCGCGCTCAGCCTGCACCATATCCAGATTCAACAAGCGCACTGTCACATCCCGGACGCCCCACTCCACCATTGGACCAGAAAGCGTCCCCCAGATGGCTGTAATCAAAGACACCACTGCAATTGCCACCAGAGTCAAGCCCCTGGTGGAGCCAAACAGATAATTGAAGCGATCTTTTACGAATTGCATAGCCTAGTTTATCTATCCCTTTCTGGTAAATCCCAACGTAAACGCTCCCGTCATCAAGAGGAGCAGGGGAGTCAGGATTTTCATCACAAAGTCCGGGCTGAAGAAGAGCAGCTGAGAACCAGCGGAGATGAAAGCCAGGGCAATGCCGCCCAGGCCGATGAGCAAGCCGCCAATGCCCACCCAGTAGAAACCCTGCGGGGCGTTCTTGGCAAAAAATGGGCCAAGGAAAATCACCAGCCCGGCAACACCATGAAAGACTGGTACAGCAATTTTCTTCATTGTGTCCATGCCGCCAATGCTGGTGATTGCAATCGCCAGAAAGCCAACCGCTGCAAACCACTTGAAATACTTCTTCCAGGAGGGATAATATTCCTCAGCGACGCCCATCGAAATGCCCAGCGGGATCAGACTGGCGACAGTCAGCACATAAGGTGAAGATAGAATATCAAGCCCAAGAAAGATCAACAAAAGCCCCGAGACCAGCAGCACTGCAAACCCCATCAAATAGTAGATGTTGTGCAGCGCTTTGTGCAGCGTGTACCGGCGCCAGAAATACCAGCACAGGTAGGCAGCCAACAGCCCTGTAAGCAGTAAGAACAAATTGTCTAGCGTGAACATGAGATTCTCCTTATAACAAGATAAGATATTGGTGATATGTGAATAATAGCATAGATACCACCATCACCCTATGACAAATATCATCATGCAATCGCCTTCAGTCAGTCAATCCCTGCATGACTCCCGGAATGCTTATAAATCAGATATTCGATCAGCGCCAACCCAAGTTTCAATCAATCTGCGTGTACCCGGCAACAATAAATACATGAGCAGGCCTGTACTCAGAACAGGCGCGACCAGGAACATTGAAAACCGTTCCTTGATAAGCACATCGGTTACACCAACGGGGAAGCCGCCAAACATGGACATAGCTGCGGCAAACACCCCAACCGGCATAGCCCACGGTTTACCTTTGACCAGTGAAAATATAAACACGGCCCAGGCGGCTGCGCCCCACCAATTCACCAACTGCGACATTGCATACATCGAGCTGATGAAGCCTTTAGCTTCCGTCTGGTAGCGCGAGATCGCGCCGACGCCATCGATAAAAGTCAGAACATAAGCCAACCCGCCAACGAAGGCCAGGATAATGATCTTCCAGTTGACCCCGCCGATTAGAAGCATCCCAAACCATAAAACACAGGCGATCAGGAAAACCCACATCGTCGGCGCAGGCAGACCAATGCTGGAAGGCGGAATGATGGGGAAGAAACCGGCTAAAATCTGGATGGTGGCCGCCACGGTACCCCAAAACCAGGCCCAGTTCGCTTTATTCAAGAAACCATACAGAACCATGACCCACAAAGCCCCGGCAGAAACCCCCAACCAGCTGAGCAAAGCAAAGACGATTTGTACGGTAATGGCTTCATCAGGGCGGTCGCCAGCCAATTTTCCATCAATATTCGCCTGGTAGATGCCTGCCATCAAGAACAGAACCAATAGACCAGCGAAAATTCCAACCACAGCCAGGCCTGCTCCTAATTTATGATTATTCTTCATCCTAACCTCCATATTTCATTTTCAAATCTCGTCCATAAAATTTTTTTGCTGTAAACCAGGGAAAAACCCACGACTTTATTTGATACTGTCAGTAAACAAATGTGTTGGTGTGTGCCACATGTCTCTTTTGCTCCTGACCTGCCTCAAGTGTGCTCAATGTTTATCAACCCTGAGGGTTAACGCATCTTCTCGGGCGCAGGTTTCCAAACACTCCAGACAGCGAATACACTCGGCATCGCTCAGATTATCGGGCACATCCTGGATGCCCATTGAACATTCGATATCACAGCGTCCGCAGTGATTACAGGCCTTGAAATCAGCGCTCAACCGCAGCGGTGAAATTTTGTTGAAAATTGCCAGCGCGGCCCCAAGCGGACAGAGATATTTGCACCACACGCGTTCTACCAGCAGAGAGGTGATGATAAAAATAATCAACACACTCCACATCAAACCGGTGTTCAATTTGAAGCTGAAAACAGCACGCGCCGGGCATAGGGGGTGCAGGGGCGGATAGATGGAAAAAACACTGGCAAAGATGACAACTGCCAGAATCAGATATTTGGCATATCGCATGGGGCGATCGGCCCAATCGGGCAAACGCAATGGGAACTGCGCCTGGGAGGGCTTGCCGCGTATATGACGTTTCTCACCCGCCAATCGGCGTGAAAATTTTGCCAGCCCCTCTTGCACCGCACCCAGCGGGCACATCCAACCGCAAAAAGCCCGCCCTGCTACCAGGGACACTGCCAACACCCCACTCAGGATAGCGAAATTGAATAGATTGGTGGTTTTCAGCGTCTGCCCACGCACCAGGTAGGCCCACAAGGTTTCAATCGCCCCAAACGGACAGAAGGCATCGAATGCGCCGCCGCTGGCTGCTTCGCCTGGGAACAGATGGCGAATGCCGATCAGGAATGCACCGATCACTGCAATCCACAGCATCCCCTTACGGATTTGCATCAGGGAGGAGTTGCGGGCGGCTTTGCGGTTGGTATTCATTGATAAAATACATCCCACGCCGTAACGCTTTGAACCAGGGCTGGGGTAACGTACCCATGCTCCCTGTTATGAGAGCCAGAAGAGGGACGAAACCCCAGCGCCATCGCCAACACTAAACCGATCACAAAGGCTACGATGATAATGATAGGGTAGTTATAAGGATCGATTTTAAAGTTGATTTTCATAAACGCTTTCAGGCTTCGCCGGTTTCTTCCACCAGCAGGTGTTTCTTGAAGAATGGGATCACTGTAAATGCCAGCACACCAAGGCTGAGCAGAGCGCCATATAGATAGTCAAACGTTTTGGTGCGGATGAACTGGGTTGGCACATCAATGATCAAGATAGCGAATGCGGCGATCACAGCCAGCCACCAACCCTTGCGCTTGCCAACCGAGAGCAAGGGGATGGATAGAAACAGCAAGATAACCGCCACCCAGTTCACCTCGCCCACCCAATTGAACATCCACCAGGACAGATCCTGGTAGAATGGATAGCCCGGACGGGTCATCATGGTACGCTGAGCCCCAATGCCAATCGTAAAAGCATGGGTCGCCAGCATACCGATAAATGTCAACGCAGCAAACCGAACCCACTTTTGCGCCTGACTGGCTTTGCGTAGAAAGATCATGCTGAAATACCCTATCAGGCCAATCAACGAAATCAGCATCGGCAGAGGAAAACCATCTACCCAACTGACATAAGGCAGGAACATGAACATACCACCGATGGCAGGCAGTGCAAAGAGCGACATGGTAACTGGATAAGTCCACTCCTCACCCTTGCGAATTTCTTGGGAAATCAGGAGCAGCGCCGCGCCAGCCACAAAAATGACCGCCCGCCAGATGGGGTAAAAAAGATCGAACAGGGGAATGCCGCTTTTAAAAGTCGGATTTCCGGCGTTGACGTGGTCGGTCAGACCGCGCAGCACCCGGTCAAGCGAGGTTTGCACCAGGAACGGAATCACCGTTATCATCAGCAAACCGACCAGGATGGCAATTACGGACATGATATTGCGGTTTTTTTGAGAAGTCTCTATCATTTACTTTTTCCTCTCTTTTCAAATGTAAAAATGTTGAAGAATGTCAAAACACTTACCCTGACGGCCTCTATATGCGGAGGGTATCACAACCAGGTCGCGATTTCTTTGCCTTAACGCAAATCAGAAGCATATTTCCCAATACAAAGTCTGGCTCTTTTGGAATTGCCGTGAAGCGGGGGAATATTTGGTCTGGTGGTTTATAATAGGATAGGAGAACGGAAGTTGATGAAAGATATTCTACTGCTGCTTCGCTCAAACACCGTTTTTGCATCCCTCAATGAGGCGGAAATTGCAGAATTTGCCCAGCTTGCCAGAGGGCGCATGTATCAGAAAGGCGAGTTTTTGTGCCTGCATGGCGACTTATGGCCCTATCTATTCATTGTTGCACGCGGGATCATCGATGCACAAAAAGAATCGACCGAAGGTCGCAGCCTGCTGATCGCTACTTTCGAAAAGGGAGAGCTATTCTGGGGCCTGGCTTTTTTCGATGAAAATACCGCCATGCCGGTCACCCTGGAAGCGCGCGAAACGAGCCACGTTTATCTTTGGAGCCGCTCACAATGCCAGCCGTTCTTCATCCAGCATGGTGCGCTATCATGGGAGCTATCGCGCCTGATGGCTCAACGCATGCTGCACGCCAGCGAAATTGTCGAAGGCCTGGCTTTCATGCCGGTGGCGCAACGTCTGGCGCGCCTGCTGCTGGAACAATATCCTGCCAACCATTTGGCGATTGAACGCCACCTGACCCTGGATGAGATGGCTGCCCGCATCGGCTCGACGCGCGAGATGGTCTGCCGCATTTTGTATCGCTTTGCCGCTCAGGGCGCGATACAGATCAACCGGACAGAATTCGTGTTCAAAGACCGGCAGATGTTGGAGGATTACAAATAAACCTTGCTTTGTGCGGGTAGACATTTAATATGGGAATATAGGTCAAATGCAATCCTGGACAGCAACAGCTATCAGTTGCCCAAATATCGCTTTCATTAAATACTGGGGGAATCGCGACGAGGCGCTGCATATCCCGTCCAATGGCTCGATCTCGATGAACCTGGAGGGGCTGTTCACTCGCACACAGGTGGCTTTCACCCCTGCCCTGCAATCCGACCAGCTGACCCTCAACCAGCAGAATATCCACGGCTCGCCGCTGGAGCGGGTCAGCGCTATCCTGGAACTGGTGCGGGAAATGGCTGCGATCAAGCTGTTCGCCAGCGTCAAGAGTCACAATAACTTCCCGACCGGCGCGGGCATCGCCTCTTCAGCCGCGGCTTTTGCCGCTCTGGCTCTGGCAGCCAGCCGCGCCGCCGGCCTGGAACTCGATGAGCAAGGTCTATCGCGCCTGGCGCGCCTTGGCTCCGGCTCGGCCTGCCGCTCGGTGCCGGGTGGCTTCGTCGAGTGGCAGGCGGGCGATGATAACCTTAGTTCCTTTGCTCAATCCATCGCCCCAGCAGGTTATTGGGATCTGGTAGACTGTGTAGCGGTGATCAGCCAGGCGCACAAACCCACCAGCTCACTGGAGGGACATGCCCTGGCAGGCACCAGCCCGCTGCAGGCTGCCCGCCTGGCAGACACCTCCCGGCGGCTGGAGATTTGCCGCCAGGCGATCCTGGAGCGTGATTTTGCTGCCCTGGCTGAAATTATCGAGTTGGACAGCAACCTGATGCACAGCGTGATGATGACTTCTCAGCCGGCGCTGTTCTACTGGCAGCCAGTCACCCTGGAAATCATGGCACAGGTAGCTGCATGGCGTAGAAACGGCCTGCCAGCCTGCTACACGGTCGATGCTGGGCCAAATGTGCACGTCCTCTGTCTGGGGGACCATGCCAGCCAGGTGAAAAACAGATTGCTGCAAATCCCAGGCGTTAAGAGTGTGCTGACTGCCCGAACTGGCGGACCAGCGCGCCTGATCCCATAGCAAATCGTCCCCCAGCACTACTCACCTCCTGGCGTTAGAAAAACGTTAGAATACCTCCTGTCAGCCTTTCGCCTGTTCACTATTCGAAGCTGAAAGGATATAATAATCTACTCGAAAGCAACGAGAATATCTGGTTGAGGTAAATATGCAGCTACTTTCTTTTATCGTGGGGCTGATTGTTCTAATCCTGGTGCACGAGATCGGGCACTTCCTGGCCGCGCGCCTGCTAAAGGTAGATGTTGAGGAGTTCGGGATCGGCTTCCCCCCCCGCATGGTCAAGCTTTTTGAACGCAACGGGACAATCTATTCTTTGAACTGGATCCCGTTGGGTGGCTTTGTGCGCTTGAAAGGGGAAAATGACCCCAGCATTCCTGGTAGCCTGGCTGCCGCCAGCCCCTGGGTGCGCCTGGGGGTGCTGTTTGCCGGCCCTTTGATGAACCTGGCGGCTGGCGTTCTGCTTGGCATCCTTTTCTACAGTATGGTGGGTGATCCCAAGCCGCTGATTCTGACGGTGGCCCCCAACTCCCCAGCCGAATCGGTTGACCTGCGCGCTGGCGACTTGATCACCAGGGTCAACGATCACAATGTCACCACCACTGGCGATCTGCAGACGCAAATTTACGCTGTCCTGGATCAATCCACCCAGATCACCTACCAGCGCGTTGGGCAGATCAGCACCGTAAACCTGACACCTCGCTCCAATCCGCCTGAAGGTCAGGGGGCGATCGGCATCGAATTAGCCCCACCC
>JAFGQI010000071.1 GCA_016935755.1 Anaerolineales bacterium | reverse complement strand
CTGGCGGTGGGCGCCACCCAGTGGGAGACCGTGCGCAACGCCGTGCTGCCGCAGAGCCTGTCGGGCATCGTGGCGGGGGTGGTGCTGGGCGCCTCGCGCGCCCTGGGCGAGACGATGGCAGTGCTGATGGTGGTCGGCAATGTCGCCAAAGTGCCCGGTTCGATCTTCGACCCGGCTTATCCCCTGCCGGCGCTGATCGCCAACAACTACGGCGAAATGCTCTCCATCCCGCTGTATGACTCGGCCCTGCTGGGGGCGGCTCTGGTGCTGCTGGTGATCGTGCTCATTTTTAACATTCTCTCCACCCTGGCGCTGCGCCACATCGTGCGGAGGTCCCGGCTGTGAACTGGCGCAAACTGGAAGAACACCTCGCTAAAACCTTGATGCTTGCCTCGTTCGCCCTGGTGATGGGCAGCCTGGGCTTCATCCTGATTACCGTGGTCGTCAAGGGTTTACCTGCCTTGAACTGGGCCATGCTCAGCCAAATCCCCAAGGGCGGCTACTACCTGGGCAAGGAGGGCGGCATCCTCAACGCCATCATCGGCTCGCTCTACCTGGCTGGCGGAGCCACCCTGCTGGCGCTGATCTTTGGCCTGCCCATGGCGCTCTACCTGGAGGCCTACGAGCGCCGCTCGCGTTGGGCGGATTTCGTGCGCCTGTCGCTGGATGTGCTGTGGGGCATCCCGTCCATCGTCTATGGGGCCTTTGGCTTCACCATCATGCTGGCGCTGGGGATGCGCGCTTCGCTGCTGGGCGGCATCCTGGTGCTGGCTCTGCTGGAGCTGCCCATCATGACCCGCGCCATGGACGAGGTCATCCGCATGATGCCCTTCGACCTGGAGCAGGCCTCCTACGCCCTGGGCGCCACCCGCCTGGAGACCGCCCTGAAGGTGGTCACCCGGCAGATGCTGCCCGGCATCCTGACCGCCATGCTGCTGGCTTTCGGGCGCGGCATCGGCGACGCGGCTTCGGTGCTGTTCACCGCTGGCTACACCGACCGCATCCCCAACTCGCTGCTCCGCCCGGCGGCTTCGCTGCCGCTGGCGGTCTTCTTCCAGCTGGGCACCCCTTTCCCGGAGGTGCAGCAGCGCGCTTATGCCGCTGCCCTGGTGCTCACCGTGATCATCCTGGCGGTCAGCCTGGGTTCGCGCTGGATTTCAGCCCGTCTGGGCAAATATACGATCAAATAAGGTTCAGCTGATGCTTACTTCCACCTCATCTACCCAAATCTATCTCGGAGAGAGCCCTGCCATGGACGCACATATCCGGGTTCGCGATCTGAATGTACACTATGCTGGCGCTCAGGCGCTGAAGGATGTCAGCCTGGAAATTCCCCGGCGCCAGATCACGGTCATCATGGGCCCGTCGGGCTGCGGCAAGACCACCCTGCTGAAGAGCTTCAACCGCTTCCTGGAGCTGACCGATGACACCCGCCTGACCGGGCAGGTGCTGATCGATGATCAGGACATCTACGCCCCTGGCGCGGACGTGACCGAAATCCGCAAGAAGACCGGCCTGTTGGCCCAGCGTCCCTACCCGCTGCCCATGTCCATCTATGAAAACGTGGCTTACGGGCTGCGCATCCACAACATGTGCCGCAAAGGCTGCAGCCTGGATGAGCGCGTGCAGCACTACCTGGAAGAAGCCGGGCTGTGGGCGGAGGTCAAGGATCGCCTGCACGCCCCCGCCACCGGGCTGTCCATCGGGCAGCAGCAGCGCCTGTGCCTGGCGCGCGGCCTGGCGGTCGAGCCGGAAATTTTGCTGGGCGACGAGCCCACCTCGGCGCTGGACCCCATCTCGGCCCAGCACATCGAGAGCCGCCTGCAGTCCCTGAAGGAAGAATACACCATCGTGCTGGTGACGCACATCCTGCGCCAGGCCAAGCGCCTGGCCGACTACGTGGTCTTCATGTACCTGGGCGAGCTGGTTGAGTGCGGCCCGGCCCACGAGGTATTTGACCACCCCCGCCAGGAGCGCACCCGCGCCTATCTGGAGGGGCAGTTCTAAGTCGGCGCTCTCCAAGGACACCATCTCTAGATTGCTCAGCAGTTGCACTGCTGAGCAATCTGCCTAAGTGGGGATATAATAAGGTTATCGAACCGGGCTGGTCGGCCCGGGAAAGGACTCTCTATGAAGCCTACAGCTCACTTCATTACCCTGGCGATGCGCTGGATCGCCTTGCTGGCTCTGGCGCTTACGCTAACCGCGCCGCTCAGCGTGAACGCCCAGTCCAGCGCCCCCCAGGCGCTGGTGCTGACCGCCAACGGCGCGCTGACGCCCGCTATGGCCGAATACCTGTCGCGAGGCTTGCAGACCGCCGAACGCATGGGGGTGGAAGTGGTCATCTTCCAGCTGAACACCCCCGGCGGCGGGGTGGAACTGATGAACCGCATGGTGCAGGATCTGCTCGACAGCCCGGTTCCGGTGATCGTGTATGTAGCCCCGCGCGGCGCTATGGCAGGCAGCGCCGGGACGGTGCTCACCCTGGCGGGGCACGCCGCGGCCATGGCCCCCGAGACAGTCATCGGCGCGGCCAGCCCGGTGGGATCGGAAGGCGAGGACCTGGGGCAGACCATGGAGGCCAAGGTCAAGAACGTGCTTAAAGCCACCGTGCGCACCCTGGCAGAGCGCCGCGGGGCGCAGGCGATCCAGCTGGCTGAAGAGACGATCGAGACCGCCCAGGCCGTTTCGGCCAGCGAGGCTCTGGAAGCCGGGCTGGTGGATTTCATCGCCAGCGATGTGGATGACCTGCTGCGCCAGCTGGATGGCTTCAGCGTCAGCTTGAAAGGTGAGCAGCGCACGCTGAGCACCGCCGGGGCAGCACAGGCGCCATTCAACCCTTCCCTGATCGAGCAGCTGTTGGGCATCCTGACCAACCCCAACATCGTCTTCATCCTGCTGAACATCGGCCTGCTGGCAATCCTGATCGAGCTGTCCAGCCCGGGCGGCTGGGTGGCGGGTTTTATCGGCGTGGTCTGCCTGGCGCTGGCAATCTACGGGCTGGGCGTGCTGGAAATCAACTATTTTGGGATCATCTTCCTGGTCACCGCCTTCGTGCTGTTCCTGCTGGACATCAAAGCGCCCACCCATGGAGCGCTGACTGCCGCGGCGGTAGGGTCGCTGATCGTGGGGGCGCTGGTGCTGTTCAACTCGCCCAGTGTGCCCAACTTCCAGCAGCGCGTCTCGGTGCCGCTGATTATTGGCACCTCGCTGATCATCGGGGCGATGTTCTTTGTGGTGCTTCTGATCGCCCTGCGTGCCCAATCCACCCCGCGCAAGATGGGCGCTGAAACCATCCCCGGCCAGACCGGCAAGGTGACCAGCCGCATTGAGCGCGCGGGTATCGTCCAGCTGGGCGGCGAGCGCTGGACAGCCGTGCTCGCCCCGGGCGAAGAGCCGCTGCCCGTCGGGGCGCTGGTGGAGGTGGTCGAAGTGCAGGGGCTGCGTCTGGTGGTGCGAAAAATCCCCGCTGAGAAAAGCGAGTCATGAAAACGACCGCCTACCGCTACGCCAACGAGCACTTCATCCTGGCGATCACCATCTTCCTGGTGCTGCTGGTGATTGCTCTGACCGCCACGGCGACCTTATGCGCCAGTGTGATCTTCATCATCGGCTTCGTGGTGCTGTCCTATTCCATGAGCCAGGCGCGCCACAAGGACCTGATCCGCCAGGCCCGCCGCGTCACGCCGGAAAACATCCCCGAGATGGTTGAGCTGATCCAGGAAGGCATCCGGCGGCTGCAGCCCGGGCAGATCGAAGTGTTTGTGGCTCCCAGCCGGGCGCTCAACGCCTACACCTTTGGGCTGTCTTCGCCCAAGGTGGTCGTGCTGTATTCGGCGCTCTTCCAGGTGATGGATAAGGACGAGCTGCTGTACGTGCTGGGCCACGAGCTGGGGCATGTAGCGCTGGGACACACCTGGCTGAATTCCCTGGTGGGGGGCATGGCGGGCATCCCCAGCCCTGGCGCAGCCTATGCCCTGCTTAATCTGGCTTTCCTGTGGTGGAATCGGGCCTGCGAGTACTCGGCAGACCGGGCCGGCCTGCTGGCCTGTGGGCGGCTGGATAAATCCGTCTCGGCGCTGGTCAAGCTGGCGGCTGGGCCGGAGGCCGACACGCGCGCCGAGCTGGAGGCTGTCTACCGCCAGATCGACGCTGAAGACGACACGATCCTGGGCAGCCTGGGCGAAGCTCTGGGCACGCACCCCATGCTGATCCGCCGTATTACTGAGCTGCGCCGCTATGCCGGCAGCGAAGCCTATCGCCGCCTGCAGCAGCGAGTCGAACAGAACCGCCTCTGAGCGGCAGGAATTAAGTCTTAATCTTTATAACGCCGCCCCGAAGAAGGCTGCCAGGCGCAGGTACAGCTGCTCCTGGTTAGCGGGCTTCAAGATGCCATGACCTTCGTCCTCAAAGACCAGCAGCTCATAGGGGATGTTGTGCGCCTGCAGGTGCTCCACCACCTGGCGCACATTTTCGGGGGTCACGTTCGGATCCTGAGCGCCCTGGACGATCAGCAGCTTGCCGCGGATATCCTGGACAAAGTTAATTGGCGAGCGCTGGAAATAACGCTCCGGCGCCTGCTCCGGGCGCCCGCCCATCATCTCCTCGCTCAACGGGCGCAGGTCCGAGCGGGTGGTGTTGTAATCCACCACCAGATCGGTCATGCCGCAGATGGGGGCCGAGGCGCCAATCACCTCTGGCGGATAGTGTGTGATCAGATACCAGGAGCTGTAGCCGCCGTAGGAGGTTCCGGTCACGCCCACTTTGCCTGGCGCGGCCAGCCCGGCCTGGATGAGCGCCTGAGCGCCGCTGGCGATATCGGCCTGCTCGCGCCCGCCCCAGCCATCTTCCTTGATCAGCTCCCTGAATTTCAAACCAAAACCGGTGCTGCCGCGGTAGTTGACATCCAGCACGTTAAAGCCAGCCGAAACCAGATATTGGATCTGAGCATGCAGGCGGTTGGGCGAATGCGCTGATGGACCGCCGTGAATGAAGATCACCGCCCGGCCCGGGTTGGGATGGGCGCGGTACAGCCAGCCCTGGATTTTCAGCCCATCCACCGAGGCCCAGGTGAAGTTCTCGGCCACAGTGAGCTGCTCCGGCTTCAAGGCGGTGCGCTCCCAAACATGGGTCAGCGATTCCATTCTTCCATCCTGCGTCAGGCGCAGCAGATCAGTGGGGGAAGTGCTGGAGAAATACATCGCCGCCCAGTCGCCATCGGCAAGGCACCCTAAGGGCAGCAGGTTGCCCTCCGCCGCCGGGAATGGGGTTTCAACTGCCAAATGGTAGCTGCCTGGCCTCCAGCCGCCGGGCGGAGGTGCGATCTGGGTGGGCACATGATTGGTTTGGCGGATTTCATCTACCACAATCGTCCCATCTGGCGATACCCAGGCGCCTTCGATTGAACGCTGTGGATCGTCCACCAGCCAGTGCAGGCTGCCGCTGGGACAGTGGTAGATGCCCAGGCTGATATGCTCCTGTCCGCTTTCCGGCGTGCGTTCGGTGGCTTCAGAGATCACCAGCAGATGTTGGCTGTCTGGGAACCAGCGGGCAAAGACCTTGACCTCATCGCCGAAATTGAGGATCTCGCGATCCTGCTTGCCCAGCACATCCACCAGCCCGTACTGCCGTCCAGCAGGATGGTGTTCTTTGCGCCCGTAGATCAGGTGTGTGCCAGCCAGGTTCAGCTCAGGGGTGGTGTAAATCGGGTGCTGCGGTCTGGCAATCGGGATTCTTGCACCCGTGCGCAGGTCGTGGCGGTAGACCCAGGTTGGCTCGATCACCTTCTGGTTGTCAAAGTCATAGTTTGCCCCATAATACAGCGTAGCGCCATCGGGAGAGAGCTGCCCGCCGCGCAGGAAATAGGGCGGATCGTTCTCGGTCAATGGCTGCATTGGGCCGGGATGAGGCAGCCCGTTTTCATCCAGCCCCAGGTCGATGCGATAAAGGCGAAAGCGCTCATTGCTGTCGTGATCCTCGGCTACAATCACTGCACTTGAATCAGCCGTCCAACTGACCAGCTCGGTGGCCTCGGGGGTGTGGGTCAATGCCAGCGGGGCGACAGAACTGCCGCCCGGAGCGCTCAATCCGCCGGGTGATCTTGACCCGCCGGGCGCCAGGAACACGTCAATATTTTCGTGCACCCGGTACCACATAAAGGCCACCCAGCGCCCATCCGGCGAGACCAGGGCCGAGAGGACCGTCGGTAGAGTCATCAGCTGTTTTAGGTAGGTTTCCTGCGGCATCCTGTCGCTCTCCTCACTATCTTTGGATGATCTGTTTGTATATCTGCTCGGCAAAGCGGCTGATGCGGTTAATGTCAGTGTCAGTCACATTGTTGTTCCCTTGCCCGTACAGGGCTATGTAGGTGATCACCGGCTGTCCCGCCGCAGCGTCATAGATTTCGCCTTCGAAGTCAGCATACACCCGCACCCAATCCAGCAGCTGCGCCAGGTCGTCGCTGTCCAGGGAGGTCTTGCCCAGGTATTCTCCCCGGCCTGTGCAGGAGAATGCCTGCGCCTCCGCTGAAATCTGTGAAAACAGGTAGATTTTCAATTCGACGCACTGGCTGGTTTGTTCAATCTCGCGCGACCAGTCCAACACCAGGCTGGTCTGAGAGCCCAGGCTCTGAATGCGCGGCAGCAGCCAGAATGCATCAGCGGTCTGTGGGTTCCCATTGTTCCCCACGATCAGGGTAAACTGCACCGCGCGGCCGGTCAGGGCAGTGAGATCAACGTCCACCAGGGTTGTTTTGCCATCGTAAACCTCGCGCCAGGCGCCCAGCCTGCCCGTCGCGCCGTTTGAGGTGCGATAGTCCAGGTAGAAGGTTACATCGCAGCCCGCGCTGCCATTCAGGCAGCCTACTTCCGCCAGGAAATGATCGTTGCTGTTGACCACATAGGCCGGGTACTGTCCGCTGATCCAGCCATTGTTCTGCAAGCTGGGCCGCGTCCACAATATCAGGTCGTTTGAGCGGCGCGCTTCCAGGTTTGCTCCATTCAGCAGCAGAACCGAGCCAGCCGCGTCCTGGCTGAGACCCTGGCAGGATAAACTTCCAGCCCGGCTGTTCCAGGCAGCGGCGCAGTAGTTGGCGATGAAATCATAGGCAAAATTGCTCCAGCCCGCCGGCTGGAAAGCAGTGATCTGCACCAGGAAGGGCGTCAGCCCCTCAGGGCCAGAGCCGAAGAGGGTGTTCTCTGGGCTGCGCAGCAGCCAGCTGCTCTGGTAATAGCCGGGCATAAGCGGAGCGGTGAGGGTGGTAGAAAGATCAGCTGTCTGTCCGGGGGCAACCTCGACCGGCAGAATAACGGATGTGACATTGCCCAACTGGCTGCCGCTGGCAAACACCAGAGCATACCCTGCCCCCCAACTGCACGAACCAGTGTTCTGCACGCGCCAGGTCTTGATAAAGCGGGTGCCGACCGGTAAGACCGAGCCTGCCGGGATGGTTATATCCTGTAGAAACTGCGCCTGGTTGCAGGGGATAGGGATAGGAGTGGCGGTGGGTGGAATCGCCGCTGTGGGCGTAGCTGGTACAGGGGTTGGCGATGGCGCCAGCGTTTCTGTTGGAGGTACTTGCGGGGTGGCTGTTACAGCCGCAGTCAGTTCAGCCGCCTGGGTGAGCTGCGCCACTGCCGTCCCAACCGCCTCCAGCGTGATGCGCATGACAGCAGTGTCGGCAGCAGCCGTGAATAATGAGCGAGTATCCTGCGTGGGAATGGTTTTGTCCTGGAAAACCGTGCAGGCAAGCATGGCAAAAGCCAGGGACAGCGCGGCGAAAAGAATTCCCCGCCGTCTGACAGGCTTTACGGCTGCTGCTCTGCGCCCAGAAAACCTGATCATATTTTGCTGTTTCATCGCAATCCACCTCTTGTGAAAATGCCTTCTAACCAACGCTCATATCATTATACCCGGCGTGACGAATTTCGCAACGAAACATGTTCCGCCAGACATTTTAGAAGATGGTGAGACCCGTCTTCCCCGTCTGGTATTCGCTTATAAAACCGGGTACAATGGGCTTCGTTAGTGGTTCAATCTTACTGGAAATCAGAGGTTATCAATGCCTTTCACGCCAACCCGCGACCGGGTGAGACCCGAAGAGACCGATACAACCCCCCGCCGCCGTCCAGAATGGATTAAGGTGCGCGCCCCTTCAGGTGAGACTTACGAACGTCTGCAAACCCTGATGCGCAGTAAAGCGCTGCACACCGTCTGTGAAGAGGCGATGTGCCCCAATATGGGTGAGTGCTGGGGAGCAGGGACGGCCACCTTCCTGATGCTTGGTGATGTCTGCACCCGCTCCTGCGGTTTTTGCGACATCAAGCGCGGCCAGCCTTCCCCGCTCGACTGGCTCGAGCCGGAGCGCGTGGCCCAGGCGGTCAAGGCCATGAATTTGAAGCATGCCGTGATCACCAGTGTAAACCGGGATGATCGCAAAGATGGTGGAGCGCCAATTTTTGCTATGGTGATCCGCCGCATCCGCGAGCTGCATCCGGGCTGCTCGATTGAGGTGCTGATCCCCGATTTCAAGGGCAGCCTGGAAGCGCTGAGGATTGTCATGGATGCTCGCCCAGAAATCCTCAATCATAATGTCGAAACCGTGCCGCGCCTGTTCAAGCAGGTGCAGCCTCAAGATCGCTACAAGTGGGCGGCAGCCACCCTCACCAACGCTAAGAAACTGGACCCCGAAGGGCTGACCAAATCAGGGATTATGGTCGGTCTGGGTGAGACCCTGGAAGAAATCCAGGCGGTCATGCGCGATCAGCGCAGCTGGGGCGTGGATATCTTGACTATCGGGCAGTATCTGCAGCCCAGCAAGAAACACCTGCCGATCGCACGCTATTACACCCTGGAGGAGTTCGCTGAGTTGAAGGCATATGGGCTGGCGATCGGTTTTAAGTGGGTTGAAAGCGCTCCCCTTGTGCGCTCCTCTTACCACGCGGCCGAGCAAGTGCGCGCCCTGAGCGTGGTGCACCGCCAGCTGTATGGCGAGCGGGTATAGATCATCCGGCGCGGGCCTGCCGATCAACCGCTGGCGATATGCGCAAGGAGGTATCGGTTTGAAGAAATTTAATCCGTTTTTCGCTTGCCTGGCGGCGCTCTCGCTGCTGCTGGGGGCATGTAAAATGCCCGCCCCATCTGTGGACCAACCAACCCAGGCCGATCCACAGGCCATGTTCACTGCCGCCGCCCAGACTGCTGACGCGATGCGCAGCCAACTGGTCATAAACACCCCCACACTACCGATTGAATCCGTCCTGGCTACCTCAGCGGCGCCTACTCCAACCGAGCTTTCCCCTTCGCCAACGCCCACTGGCCCGGTGGTAGCCACTGTGATCGTGCCAACCAGCCTGCCTGCGTCGACAGATGACAAGGCTGAGTTCGAGGCGGATGTCAGTGTACCGGATGGCACTTACTTTGCCCCCAACGAGGCCTTTACCAAGACCTGGCGGTTAAAAAACAGCGGCACATCCACCTGGACCAGCGCTTATTCATTATATTTCGTTAGCGGCGCCTTGATGGGAGCGCCCGCCTCCGTACCCGTGCCCAAGGATGTTCCGCCTGGGGAAAGCGTTGAAATCACCGTAGACCTGATCGCTCCCACCGAGCCGGGCATCTACCAGGGTTTCTGGAAGCTGCGCAACGCCAGCGGTCAGGTGTTTGGGGTTGGGCCGACCGCCTCCGATGCGATCTGGGTTACGATTGGCGTATCTGAGGCCTCCGGCGGCGCTTCTTCGACTACAACTGCCAGCGGCCTGGTCACCCAGATGGATATCAGCGTGGACAAAGCTACAATCAGTGGGGCCTGCCCGCAAACCTTTAATTTCACCATCACTTTCACCCTCAGCAGCCCTGCCACTGTCACCTACGCCCTGGAGGTTGGCAGCGATGCCGGTTTCGAGGTCAAGCTGCCGCCCCCCACCACGCGCAATATGGATGCTGGTGTGCATACGGTGGTCTACCAGCTGACCTTCTCGAATTCGCTCAAAGGTTGGGCGCGCCTGCGTATCAGCGCTCCGGAGACCGCGGTATCGAAACAGGTGGACTTCGCCCTGGTCTGCCAGTAGACCGGCCCATCCCGTTATGAATGCAAAGCTCTTGCGCCAGGAGATCGAGACTGAAGCGTCTCGCCTGGGCTTCGATTTGATGGGCGTCACCACGCCAGACCCTCCGCCCCACCTGGAGGTTTATGAAAACTGGCTGGCTGCCGGCAGGCACGGCAGCATGGATTATCTGGCGACCGAGCGCGCCCGCCAGCGCCGGGCCGATCCCCAGCTGATCCTGGCGGAATGCCAGGCCATCCTGGTGTTAGGCGTGCGCTATTCTGCACCAGAGCCCATCTCCCTTTCTGATTCTCAGCCAGGCGCAGAACAAAATTCCGCCGCAGGCGACAATTTTCAGCCCACCGGGCGCATGGCCTCGTACGCCTGGGGGGACGATTATCATACTGCCCTGTCTGGGCGACTGCAAACCCTGGCGAGTTTTATTGAAGCGCGGATGGGCTGCTCAACGCCCTGCCGTTGGTACACCGACACCGGCCCGCTGCTGGAGCGCGATCTGGCCCAGCGCGCTGGCCTGGGTTGGATTGGCAAGAACACCTGCCTGATCCATCCCCGTCGGGGTTCCTATTTTCTGCTGGCCGAAATTTTGATCCCAGCGGGTCATCTGGGCCTGCAGCTGGAGCCTGATTCACCCTTTGCCCACGATTACTGCGGCGCCTGCACGCGCTGCATCGAGGCCTGCCCGACGGGCTGCATCCTGCCCGACCGCACCCTGGAGGCGCGCCGCTGCCTGTCCTATTTGACCATCGAACACAAGGGTCCTATTCCCCGCGAGCTGCGTCCATTACTGGGCAGCTGGACATTCGGCTGCGATATCTGCCAGCAGGTCTGCCCGTGGAACCAGCGCTTCGCCTCAGCTCAAGGCGATCCGAGTTTTTCGCCGCGCCCAGGTTTGCTCCATCCGAACCTGATCGAGGAGCTTGCTTTATCTCCCCAGGACTTCAATCAAAAGTTCAAGGACAATCCGGTCAGACGCGCCAAGCGCCGCGGCTACCTGCGCAATGTGGCAGTCAACCTGGGCAACCTGCGCCAACCGGCGGCGATCCCCGCCCTGGCCAAAGCCCTGCAGCAGGATCCCGAAGCCCTGGTGCGCGGCCATGCCGCCTGGGCGCTGGGCTGCTTCGATGACCCTTCTGCCCGGCAGGCGTTACAATTGGCTTTGAGCATCGAAAGAGACGAATATGTGCTGGAGGAAATCCGGGCTGCTCTGATCAGCAGCAAGGCGGTGGCGCAAAATGGCGGGGTGATATAATGCGCTCCATGCGTAAGCCAAGAATTGGCCTGTTTATGCTTGTCCTGATTGGGCTGTGCCTGGCGGCAGTCCTGCTTTACTATCTACCCCCGGTGCACGACCGGCTGGCCTGGCGCGTGGCAAACTGGCAGGGACAAATCCAGCGCTGGCTGAACCCGCCCGAGCAGGTGGTTTTTGTCCCGGGCGCATCGCAGCCGGGAGCGATTCAAACCATCGCCCAGGCCACCCTGTCCGTCCTGCTGCCGACCTCCACGCCCGCGCCCCCGGTGCAAGCGACCGGGACTGTCCAGGCAGTGCAGACTCTTCCCGCCTCGGCGACACCTCCGCCCACATTCACACCAGCGCCCACCGCTACGCCTATCCCGCCCCAGACCCTCTTGACCGGCATCGTCTACCAGAACCAGCAGTTCAACAACTGCGGCCCGGCCAACCTGGCGATGGCCCTGTCCTTCTGGGGCTGGCAGGGCGACCAGAACGACACCCGCGCTTACCTGCGGCCTAACCGCGAAGTGGATGATAAGAATGTCATGCCGGAAGAGATGGTCGCCTATGTTGAGCAGTTCGCCGGGCTGCGCGCCCTGGCCCGGGTGGGCGGCGACCTGGAGATGCTCAAGCAGTTGATTGCCGCGGGTTTCCCCGTATTGATAGAGAAAGGCCACCATCCCGCTGACGACTGGTGGATGGGGCATTATATGGTGCTCAATGGGTATGATGAGGCGCGAGCCGCTTTCACCGCCCAGGACTCCCTGGCTCAACCGGATGTCTCCCTGCCTTATGAAGAGATGGCCTCGCGCTGGTGGCGAGACTTCAACTATGTCTATCTAATCATCTATCCGGCTGAGCGAGAAGCACAGGTGATGGATATCCTCGGCCCGCATTCTGACCCGGCCTACAACTACCAGTACGCCGCCCAGAAAGCGCAGGCGGAAATCCCCTCTCTGCAGGGCCGCGACCTGTATTTTGCTTGGTTCAGCCTGGGTTCCAGCCTGGTTGGCCGGCAGGATTACCCTGGGGCCGCCGATGCCTATGACCAGGCCTTTGCCATTTATCCCAGCCTCTCTGAGAAAGACCGGCCCTACCGCATGATGTGGTACCAGGTCGGGCCTTACCTGGCGTATTATTACACCGGGCGCTACCAGGATGTGATCAACCTGGCCAATACCACCTTCCAGTGGGCTGGCAAGCAGGTGCTGGAAGAGACCTTTTACTGGCGCGGCATGGCCTACGAGGCGCTGGGCGAACTCAACCTGGCTGTCGCCGATTATAAAAAGGCCGCCACGCTCAACCCCAACTATGTGCTCCCGCGCCAGGCTTTAGAGCGGCTGGGGGTGGAAACTCCTGGCGGGGGCTAGCCAGCCTTCTTACAGTATCCCCATGCGAAAAGCTATCGTTCTAATCAGCTTATCAATTCTGGTGCTGTGTCTGTGCCTGGCGCTGGTTTACATTCTGCCCCCGGTGAATGACCGGCTGGCATGGCGCGTGGAGGAGCTGATCCTGCGCATCAAGTACAGCCTGCACCCGCCCGGGCAGGTGATCTTCATCCCACAGGGGCAGGCCTCTGCCACGCCAGAAGGGAGCAGCCTGCCAGATCCGGTCTCAACATCCACCCCGGCGCCGTCCCCAAGCGCGGATTTGAGCAGCAGCCCCACGGCTGAATTCGACCAACCAACCCAGCCCACCGCCACCCACACGCCTGTCCCTTCCCCTACTGTCGCTTCTACACCGCTGCCAGAACGGGTCGAGCTGAAAGGCGTGCGCTACGAAGACCAGCACGGCAGTCGCACAAACTACTGCGCTCCGGCGAACCTGGCGATGGCCCTGTCTTACTGGAACTGGAGGGGCAATCGCGACGTCGTAGGTCCAGTGCTCAAACCGAATGACAAAGACAAGAATGTCATGCCCTATGAAATGGCTGCTTACGTGGAAAATAACACCGACCTGAAAGTCGTCGAACGGGTGGGCGGCGACCTGCAGACGATCAAGAGCTTTGTCGCCGCAGGCTATCCGGTGCTGGTAGAGAAGGGGTTATATCACATCGACCTGACAGGCGTGGTAAGCTGGATGGGGCATTACCAGGTGGTCACTGGCTTTGACGAGGCTGGCGGCTACTTCATTACCCAGGACTCCTTAATTAAACCCGACTTTGAAGTCGCTTACGAGGCTTTTTACAGCAATTGGAGAGCCTTCAACTACATCTACTTGGTCATCTATCCTGCCGACCGGCAGAATGAGGTGATGGCTTTGCTGGGCTCGCAGGCTGATGAAACTGCCAACTACCAGCACGCAGCGCTGAAGGCTTCCAACGAGATCATGGGATTGAGCGGCATTGATCAATATTTCGCCTGGTTCAACCGCGGCACCAACCTGGCCGAGCTGCAGGATTACGCCGGAGCGGCGGTTGCCTACGATGAGGCTTTCAAGGTCTACCCGACCATCCCGGAAAGTGAGCGCCCCTGGCGCATGCTGTGGTATCAGACCGGCCCCTACTGGGCATATTTTTACTCGCAGCGCTACTACGATGTGCTCTACCTGGCGGATGGCACACTCAAGGCCATGCAGGGCGAAAAAAACCTGGAGGAGAGCTACTACTGGCGCGGCATGGCCCGCGCTACCCTGGGCGATACCCAGGCTGCCATCGAGGATTACCGCCTGGCGCTGAAATACCATCCCGGCTTTGAGCCGGCTCTGTATCAATTAAGGTTGTTAGGGGTTGAAGACCCCGGGTAAATATGAAAAGATCCAGGATTTTACTGATCATTGCTTTCCCGTCACTGGTGCTGTGCTGCCTTTTGGCGATCATTGTTTATTCCCTGCCTCCGGTCAACGAGGCGCTGTCCTGGCGGCTGGAGCAGCTGCGCGCTGATATCAAATACGCCCTCGCGCCGCCCGAAAAAGCGGTCTTCACCCCGGGAGCGACCTCAGCCAGCCAGCCAACCGCCATTCTGCTTCCCACCCTGCCCCCGCCCAGCCCCACACCGACGATTAATCTGACTACGCCGGAACCTACCGCCACTCCCACTCTGGCCCTCACGCCCACCCTGTCGCCCACCCCTGTGCCAGAGATGTTCATGCTCTCTGGCATCCAGCACGCCTACCAGATGTGGAACAACTGCGGACCAGCCAACCTGGCCATGGCCCTGTCCTTCTGGGGCTGGAAAGGCGACCAGCGCGAGACAGCCGCCTTCCTCAAGCCCAATGACCGGGACAAGAACGTAATGCCTTACGAAATGGAAGCCTTCATCGAAGAAAAAACTGACCTAGAAGCAGTTGTTCGGGTAGGCGGCGACCTGGAAATCTTGAAGGCCTTCATCTCAGCTGGCTTTCCGGTGGTGATTGAAAAAGGGTTCGAAGGCACTGGCTTTGATGGCTGGATGGGACACTACGAGGTGCTCAACGGCTACGATGATGCCAAAGGTGTATTTTACGCCCAGGACTCCTACAAAGGCCCTAACCTGCCGGTGGCATACTCGGATCTGCAGAGCCAGTGGCGCGCGTTTAATTACACTTACCTCGTCATCTACCCGAACGAACTGCAGCAGCAGGTGCTGGATATCCTGGGACTGCAGGCCTTTGATAACTTCAACTATCACCATGCAGAGCAAAAGGCCGCCCGGGAAAGCCAATTGCTCAGCGGACGCGATCTGTATTTCGCCCTGTTCAACCGCGGCTCCAACCTGGTCAGCTTAAAGGATTACACCAACGCCGCCATGTCTTATGACGCCGCTTTTGCCAACTACGCCCAAATTCCTGAGCCCCAGCGCCCCTGGCGCATGCTGTGGTACCAGACCGGTCCCTACTTCGCCTATTATTACACCGGGCGCTACCAGGATGTGATCAACCTGGTCACCACCACCCTGGAAGCAATGAGCGAACCTATCCTGGAAGAAAGCTTCTACTGGCGCGCCCAGGCTTACCTTGCCCTGGGCGACAACGAGAGCGCCATCAAAGATCTGCGCACCTGCGTGAAGGCGCATCCAGGATTTGTCCCTTGCGTTGAGGGGCTAAACGGGTTAGGATTAGAACCATAACCATGCCCAAGATCCTTCATTTTGCTGACGCCCATATCGATATGGCCAATTTTGGCCGCCACGACGCTCAGAGCGGTCTGCCTGTGCGCGTGATGGATTTTCTTAAATCCCTGGACACGATCGTGGAGACGGCCATCCAGGAACGGGTGGACCTGGTCATCTTTGCCGGCGATGCCTATAAAGACCGCACCCCGGCGCCCACCTTCCAGCGCGAATGGGGGCGCCGGGTGATGCGTCTGTCACGCGCTGGCATCCCCACCTTGCTGCTGGTAGGCAATCACGATCTCTCCCCCGCCCTGGGCCGCGCCCATGCCCTGGAAAACTTCGACACGCTCGAAGTTCCGCATGTGCGTGTGCTGGAAAAGCCCGTCTTTCTCGGCCCGGACGAGCTGGAAGGTCTGCCGCTGCAGGTGATTGCCCTGCCGTGGATTGCTCGCTCTGGGATGATCGCCAGCCTGGGGCTGGATAGCAGCACGCCCTCCCAGGTATACGAACATATGGGGGATCGCATCATTGAATTGGTTGATTTTTGGCTTGAGCAGCAAGCGGACCGTGCCCTGCCCACCATCCTGACCGCCCACTGCTCGGTGCAGGGGGCGCAGTACGGCGGCGAACGCACGGTGATGTTGGGCAATGACCTGGTGCTGCCCGGCTCGCTGGTCAAGGACCCCCGGCTGGATTATGTCGCCCTGGGGCACATCCACAAAGCCCAGAATCTCAACGAAGGCGCCCATCCCCCAGTGATATACCCCGGCTCGATCGAGAGAGTCGATTTTGGCGAGGCTGAGGATGACAAGTTTTTTGTCATCGCCCATGTACAGCGCGGCCAGGCGCAGGTCGAGTGGCGCCAGCTGGATAAAATTCGCCCTTTCATCGATCGCTTCGTGCGCCTGGATAGCGATGATGAAGATCATTCTCAGGACAGGGTCATGGAGCGCCTGCGAAACGCTCTGCCCTCGCCCGAGCAGATGAAGGGAGCCATTGTGCGCCTGGTGGTTGAATACCCGCGCGATTGGGAAGCCTCCATCGACGAAGCGGGCTTGCGCGAATATACCGCCGAAAGTCTGGAACTGCACCTGGTGAAGCGCCCACTGATCGAGGGGCGCATCCGCCTGCCTGGCGACCAGGCTGTGGGCAGCCTCAGCCCCCTGGAACTGCTGGATATTTACTGGAAAGCCAGCCATACAGCCTCTCAGGACAGTGAGGATTTAAACAGGCTGGCAGGTGAGATCATCCGCGATGTAAATGGTTAGATACCATCGCCGGGATAGTACCTCCGGTGCATCAGAGTCTGCCTACGCTTTACTTGAAAAATGGGTATAATGGTAAAACAAGAGAGTAAAGGTAGACAATATGACATTAAAATCACAACTGGAATCTGCCCTCAAAGACGCCATGCGCTCCGGCGACGATTTGCGTAAGCGCACGCTGCGCATGGCCCTTTCGAACATCCGGCTGGTCGAAGTAGACAAAGGCGCAGCCCTGGATGACCAGGGGGTGATGGCCATCCTGCAGAAAGAAATCAAATCTCGCCATGAATCGATTGCTGACGCCCAGCGCGCCAACCGGCCCGGCTTGATCGCAGAAGCTCAGGCCGAGATCGAGGTGCTGGAGGGTTATTTGCCCAAGGCTCTCTCAGCCGAGGAATTGGAGCAGCTGGCCCGGCAGGCGGTTGCGGAAGTTGGCGCCACCAGCCCACGCGAGATGGGCCAGGTGATGAAAGTGTTGATGCCGCGTCTGCAAGGGAAAGCCACTGGCGAACAGGCCAGCCAGGCTGTACGAAAGCTGCTCCAATAGAGACGGCGGGTATCCTGATCATGTCCGAAGATCTGCACCAGCGAGGCCACTGGCGTAATTTTTTCTATATCCTGCTGATCCTCTCCAGCACCCTGCTGGCGCTGCTGGCTCTTTTGATTCCTGAGCTTTCAAATTCGCCTGAACCACCCATTGAGGCGGGGCTGGTTGCCCAGACCAGCTATTTTGCTCCCACCACTTTCAGCTTTGTCAGCGATATCCTGACGGAACAAAGGCGCCAGGAAGCCGAAAAAGCCATCTTGCCAGTTTATACGCCGCTGGATACACGCGTGGCGCGCCAGCAGCTTGAAAACCT
This sequence comes from Anaerolineales bacterium, assembly GCA_016935755.1. Taxonomy (GTDB): domain Bacteria; phylum Chloroflexota; class Anaerolineae; order Anaerolineales; family UBA4823; genus JAFGQI01. The sequence continues at coordinate 7,749 of JAFGQI010000071.1, read as the reverse complement.
GCACGCTATCATGGCATTTATCTCCAGCGTGCGGGCGGATGCTTACGCCACGCAGGGGCAAAAACTGGAAGATCTGGCAGCCATCGAAGATATCCAGCTCAGCGAGGAAACATCTCTCACCATCCTGGGTTTGACCGATGCGCGCTGGCAGATCCTTCAGCAGGAGGCGATCGTCGTATTGGAGCGGATGATGAGCAGCGAAATCCGCCCGGAGGGCGTGGATGCCGCTCGCAGACGCGCTCCGGCTCTGGTCAGCCTGACCCTGCCAGAAAGCCAGGCGGATGTGGTGGCCGAACTGGCGGCTGCATTCGTAACCCATAATACCCAATTTAGCTCCAGCCTGACCCAGACGGCTCAGGAAAAAGCCCGCGCGGAGGTTGATCCCGTAGTGCGTTCCTTTGCTGCCGGCCAGACGATTGTCCGGCAAGGCCAGGTGCTCAGCGTCTCGGATGTGGAAGCTCTGCAGAAGATGGGGCTGGCTATCCGGGAGCCAGAGTTCCCAGACTTGACCAGCACAGGTGGACTGGCGCTCTTGATGGTGGCCTTTGTGCTGATCTACCTGCGCCGGGAAAAGCTGGCTCTGGCTCGGGATACGCGCAGCATCACCCTGATCGCTGTTCTGTTCCTGGCTTTCCTGTTTGGGGCGCGCCTGAGCATTCCAGGCCGAACCATCATCCCTTATGCCTTCCCACTGGCAGCTTATGGCCTGACTACGGCAGCCTTATTTGGCGCCCAACCTGCCCTGGTCACCTCGCTGCCGCTGGCAATCCTCAGCGCCTACGGGTTGCCAAATGCACTGGATCTGACGCTCTATTACATCATTACCAGCCTGTTTGGCGTGCTGGTCATGGGTCGCGGCCGGCGCATGTGGAACTTTTTCTGGGCCGGCGTCGCGATTGCTGGGGCAGGAAGTGTCATTATCCTGATTTACCGTTTGCCTCTGCCAACCACGGATATGATCGGCATTGCCACCCTGGTAAGTGCGGCATTTTTCAATGGATTGGCGTCAGCCAGCATCACTATCCTGCTGCAATTTGCCCTGGCCCAGTTCCTGGGCGCTGTCACCCCTCTGCAGTTGGTAGACCTGACTCGTCCCGATCATCCCTTGCTGCGCCTGCTGCTTCGTGACGCGCCAGGCACCTACCAGCACAGCCTGCAGGTAGCCAACCTGGCCGAACAGGCCGCTGAACGGATTGGGGCAGATCCTCTCCTGACCCGTGTGGGGGCTATGTACCATGACATCGGAAAGACCCTCAACCCGGTGTTTTTCATTGAAAATCAGGTTCCTGGTATCGTGAATCCTCATGAAGACCTGACCGCTGAAGAAAGCTCAAAGATCATCATCCAACATGTTCCGGATGGTCTGGCCCTGGGGCGCAAGTACCGGCTGCCAAGACGGGTGCTCGAATTTATCCTTGAGCATCACGGCAGCCTGATCACCCACTACCAATATGTCAGGGCAGTCGAAGCAGCCGGCGCAAATGGGGCTTCTGTAGCGATGGATCAATTCCGCTACCCCGGCCCGCGACCCCAGAGCCGCGAGACCGCTATCCTGATGCTTGCAGATGGCAGCGAAGCGCGGGTGCGCGCGGAGCGCCCGGCGAACGAAGACGATCTGCGCAACCTGATTCGCCAAGTGATCAACGATCGTATGGCCAAGGGGCAGTTGGACGACACACGCCTGACCCTGCGGGATCTGAATATGATCCTGGAGTCCTTCACCGTCACACTGCGTGGGATGTACCATCCGCGCGTTCAATACCCCAGCATGGATACTCCTGAACCTGATGAGATACTCCAGGCGGCGCCCCCCGAACCTGCTGAGCCGCTGCTCCCCGCAGATCTGTCAATTGGCTCAAATACCATGCCCTTAAAAAAGTAAAGCCGATGATCTCTGTACAAATTGCTGAACAAATCCTGCCCCTCGTACCAGACAAAGAGGTAACCGCTTTCCTGGAACAGGCTGCCAGGCAGGTGCTCTTGCAAACTCACGCTGACCCGGAGGCGGAAATTACCATCTTGATCACCGGCGACGAAAAACTGCATGAACTAAACCAGCAATACCTGGGCATCAACGCCCCCACCGATGTTTTGTCCTTTCCGGCAGGAGACCCCGACCCAGAAACCGGCTCCATATACCTGGGTGATGTAGTGCTATCTTATCCTCGCGCCCTGGCGCAGGCCTCTGCTGGCGGGCACAGTCTGGAAGCCGAGCTGCAGCTGCTGGTAGTGCATGGCGTGCTGCACCTGTTGGGATATGATCACGCCGAGCCTGAACAGAAAGCCGCCATGTGGGCGGTCCAATCCCAGGCGCTGGCTGAGTTAGGCTGCGCCATAACCGGCCCCTCCGAGTAGGCCAACGGCGCGCACCTGACCAACAAAACCCGACCGCCCGTGACTGCCCCTATGCGTGAATTCCTGCGCACCCGCGCTCTTTCCTTTCGCTATGCTTTCTCTGGCTGGTGGTTCGTGCTGCGCACCCAACGCAACGCCTGGATCCATGCAATCGTCAGCGTTGTTGTCATCCTGATATGCCTGTGGCTGCGCCTCCCTTTGCGTGACTGGGCTTTCATTATCGTCGCGATGACAATGGTCTGGATGGCTGAGTTCATCAACACTGCTCTGGAGGCGGTGGTTGACCTGGCCAGCCCGCAGCAGCACTACCTGGCCCGGGTGGGCAAGGATGTCGGCGCGGCAGCGGTGCTGATTTCCGCTCTCAGCGCCGTGCTGATCGGGCTGATCATCATGGGGCCTCCCCTGTGGGGGCGCATTCAAGCAATTTTCTTCTCAAAATGAGCGAAACTACCAACCGCGGCCAGCAGCTTGCCAGCCTGCATGCCAGGCTGGGCGGCTGCCGCCTGTGCCTGGAGGCTGGCTACCAGGTCTATCCGCGGGCGATCTTTTCGGGCGGGCTGGGAGCGCGGCTGATGATCATCGGGCAGGCGCCCGGCATTACCGAAAAAGAGGCCGGGCGTCCCTTCAATGCCGGCAGCGGTAAGCGCCTGTTTCAGTGGTTGAGCCAGGCGGGTATCGAGGAAACCTGGTTCCGTTCGACCCAATACATGACCTCGGTGACCAAGTGCTATCCTGGGCGCTCGAAGTCGGGCAGCGGCGATCGCCTGCCCACTCCGGCAGAGCAGCGCCTGTGCCGTCCCTACCTGGAGGCTGAGATTGCCCTGATCGATCCGGCGCTTATCATCCCGGTTGGGCGCCTGGCGATCGGCCTGTTTTATGCCGGGCAGTTTACCCTGGAAGAAGTGATCGGGACTGAAAAGCAGCTCGACGGTCGTTGGATCATCCCCCTGCCGCACCCTTCTGGTGCCAGCCGCTGGCACCAGGCAGAATCTAACCGCCTGCGCGTTCAGCAGGCAGTCCAAAGAATCCAGGCGAAACTCCATTTCGCCCAAAATTGAGTTTCGCTCATACGCTACCCTTCCTAGAAAATGAAAAACCTGCGAGCTTTTGTCTGCCTCGCAGGTTCTTGTTTTACACGCTAGGGTGTAATTCCCTACCTGACCTGTTTGAAATCAATCACGATCAGGTTCTTGTCGCAGCTGGCGAACGTGTCGAAATAGACTTTGTCCGACTGCGGTATCCCAGATTGATCCAGCAGCTGCACCCACAGCGATTGCTTGGAGGCCACAGGTTTATCAGACAGCGCAAATTCATAACCAGCGCGACCATAGGAGAGCGCCACCCCGGTCAGGCTCATCATCGGCTGCTGCAACTGCACCCCCGGTAGAAATCCTCCCAACCGCACAATCAGGCCGATCACAGGCTGGTTGCTCATATCCACCACCTGGCCTCCTACCCCCATCCAGTTGCAGGCCAACTCCGGGTGGTAGATATTTGAAATAGCCGAAGGGCTGCCCTTGCGCACTTCAAAAGCATAGCCCGCGGCTGGCGGCGTGATGGTGGGCGTCTCGGTGGGGGTGATGATCGAGAAGAACGTCGGCGTCGGTGGTAAAGTGCCTGTAGGTCGTGGGGTAAACGTCACCGTTGGCTCAAGCGTGGGCGCTTCCGTTGAAGTTGGCGGCACCAGGGGGGTGGGCGTATTCGTCGGGAAAGTCAGCCTGGGCGGCAGTGTGGGAGGGGGAAAGGGGTTGATACCAGTATAGGGGTTCAGGTAGATCAGAGAAAACACCACCACCACTGCGGCCACTACCAGGAGGGCCAGCACTGTCAGGAGATTCCACAAGCCCCCTGAACACCCTTTGGAAGCGCTCCGAGGCCGCCTGGTCTGCTTCTCAGATTTCAAATCATCATCAAAATCTTCCATTTGTCTTGTTTCTCCGTCCGGTTCGCGCAACCCTCACAGACCCGGGATCAGGGTAGCAGCCTTTCGATGTTGGCCTGGCTGCGTTGAGATTGCAGCCAGGTTTGCACTGCCTGGTTCTGCAGGATGAGCAGCGCCTCTGGGTCCAGGGGCCTTTGCGGGTCGCGTTCAATCACCTGTAAAATGTGAAACCCTGCCAGGGTTTCAATAACGCTGCTGAACTGGTCCGGCTGGAGGCTGAAGGCGGCCTGTTCCAGCTTCGCATCTGGCAGGTAACCACGTGGGAACCAGCCTAAATCTCCGCCGGTAACCGGGTCATACTTCCTGGCCATATTGCCGAAGTCGTATCCGCTCTCCAGTTCGGCCAAAACCTGAGCAGCTTCATCAGAACTGTACAACAGCACCTGGCGGGCATGGATCTGCTCAGCCACCCGGGGGACTTCAGCCGCAATCTGATCGCGCATCCAGGCAGAAGCCGCCGAGCGCCCTAAGGCCCGCTGGAATGCCGCCTGGTCATAACCATGGGCAGCTATCCAATCATTCAATGCGCCTTCACCACCCAACTGCTCCTGCAGGGCATTCGTCCGTTCGGAAAGGAGCGCTTCATCCACCACAAAACCTTTCTCAACTGCCGCTTGCGCCAGGATCGCCTGGTCAATCAATTCATCCAGCACTCGTTCTTCATCTTCTGTTGCAAGGTCTCTGCCAACAGCCGCCTGGTACATCGCCAGCTCGGCCTGGTGTTCTGCCAGGGAGATCTCCCACCCATTAACCCGCGCCGCCAGGGGCAGCGAGGTTGCTGGCGGGATGGGGGTCTCACCAGACGCCTGAGTGGCGGTTTCCCCGTTGGCGGTTGGGGAAAGCTCGGTTTCGCCAGGGGTAGGAGTTTGGCCAGGCGAAGGGTTGGTCTGCCGGCAGGCTGCCATCGTCAGGGCTAATCCCACCAAGAGGGCAACTTTGCAGTAAAATACAATCCGGGTCATCATTGAAATATTATACCTTTATCGCGTGGATGTAAGCTACCTTTCAACAGGATGATAGTACTATGCTGCGCACCATACTGGGTTTGATCGCTCGCCTGTTTTTTAAACTGTTCTCCCGCATCGAAGTAACCGGGGTGGAAAATATTCCCCCCCAGGGCGGGGCAATCCTGGCGCCTAACCACATCAGCCGGCTGGATGCGGGCCTCGTTTTTATCTACATGCAGCGCCGGGATGTCACCGGTCTGGTGGCGGATAAATATAAAAGCAAGCCCTTCTTTCGCTGGCTGATTGGCGCGATTGGCCCGATCTGGATCAACCGCGAGTCGGCTGACTTTCAGGCGCTGCGCGAAGCCCGCGACTACCTGCAGAACGGCGGCCTGCTGGGCGTTGCCCCAGAGGGCACGCGCAGCAAGACTGGCGCGCTGATGCGCGCCAAGACTGGCGTGGCCTACCTGGCGGATAAAGCCGCCTCCCCGATCATCCCCATCGCCATCACGGGCACAGAAAAGTTCTTCAGCGAGCTCAAACACCTGCGCCGCGCCCGGCTCACCCTGAGGATTGGCGAGCCGTTCAGCCTGCCGCCGGTAGAGCGCGGTGAGCGCAGCGAAGGCCTGCAGCGCAACACCGATGAGATCATGTGCCGCATCGCCGCCATGCTGCCGCCTTCTTACCGCGGCGTGTACAGCGATCACCCGCGGCTGCTGGAATTGGTTTCAGAATAGAGCAAACCAGGAAACGATGGGTGTTTTACGCATCTCTCTACTGGGCGGGCTGGCGATTACCCGGGATGGCGCCCTCCCAGGGGCGCTCCCCGGCGCAACTGCTCGTTCGCTCCTGGCTTACCTGGTTGCCTACCGCAGCCGGCCCCATACCCGCGACCTGCTGGCTGGCACCTTCTGGCCGGACCTGCCTGATGACGCTGCCCGCCGCCGCCTGAGTCAGGCCCTGTGGCGCATCCGGCGCAGCCTTGAACCTGACCCAGATCTCCCATCTCAACCTTTCCTGCTGACCGAAGGAGATACCCTGCAGGTCAACCCCGAATTCCCGCTCTGGATTGATAGTGAAGAATTCACCCTGACCTATACGCGCGGCGCAAGTTCTCCGCCGCGTGCTCTGGAGTGTTTTGAGGCTTGCCTCAAACTCTATCGCGGTGAGTTCCTGGCTGGTTATTATGATGACTGGGTGCTGGTTGAGCGCGAGCGGCTGCGCAACCTGTACCTGGCAGCTTTAGGGCAGCTGGTAGCAGGCTGCAAGAGCCAGGGCCAGTATGAACAGGCGCTGGCATACGCACGTACCCTGGTTAGCCAGGACCCCTGGAGCGAAGAAGCTCACCGGGAAATTATGCGTCTCAACCACCTGCTCGGCCGGGCTGCCGAGGCGCTCAAGCAATACGAAACCTGCCAGCAGCTGCTGAAAGATGATCTGGGGATTGAACCAGCCCCTGAAACACAGGCCCTGGCGGTTGAGATCGCCGGGTCAACCAGTCTGCCTGCTTCCTCCTGGCTGCCAGTTACTGCCCGGCCCGTACTGGCGCCGCTGTTGGAGCGCCCGGATCGCCTGCCCCTGGTGGGACGCCAGACAGAGCTGGCAGAGCTGCTGCATCTGGTGGAAGGCGCGGCGCGCGGCCAGGGAGGGCTGGCATTGCTTTACGGCGAGGCCGGGGTGGGGAAAACGCGCTTGCTGCAGGAACTGGCGCGCAATGCACAGTGGCGCGGCATGCGCGTTGCCTGGGGGCGCTGCTATGAACTGGACGGCCCACCAGCCTACCAGCCCCTGGTGGAAGTCTTTCGCGCTGACCTGCCTGCTCTGAGCGCGAGCGTAATCGAACCTTTGTGGCTGACTGAACTGGCTCGCCTTCTGCCCGAACTGGCGACAGGCGAAACCCCGCCAGTCTTGAAGCCTGAGGAAGAACAGCGCCGCCTGATGGAAGCCGTGGCGCGTGGCTTCCAGGCATTAGGCCAGGCAGCGCCCTACCTGATCATCCTTGAAGATGCCCACTGGATGGATCAAGCCAGCCTGGCCGCGCTGCGTTATCTGCTGCCGCGCCTGGCAGAAACGCCTCTGCTGATAGTGGTCAGCGCCCGCAGCGAGGATCTATCTCCATCCGCTGCCGAGGCGCTGGCTGCGCTTGAAAACACCCGCCTTCCCCGCCGTCTGAAACTGGGGCGCCTCAACCAGAGCGAGACCGGGCTGCTGGTGCAGCACGCTCTGGCTTTGCAGCAGCCGCCTGCGTTGTTCAGCGCCCGTTTATACACCGAAACGGAAGGCAATCCCTTCTTCATCACCGAAACTCTGCGCATCCTGGTGGACGAAGGTCTATTGTATCGTGATGCTGAAGGCGCATGGAGCACACCCTGGGATCAGGATGCGGACAATTATGCCGCGCTGCCCCTACCGGGCAGTGTCGCCCAAAGCATCCAGCTGCGCCTGGAGCGGCTGCCCGCGCCGCTGGCAGAAGCGCTTGGCCTGGCTGCGGTGATCGGGCGCGGT
>JAFGQI010000070.1 GCA_016935755.1 Anaerolineales bacterium | reverse complement strand
ATCTTCCAGGCTTTTGTGCCAGGCGCATCGCCCTCTGGGAAGCCTGTGACCTCGACATCAGCCCGCCAGGAGCCGGTTGCCTATCCACCGCCAGGACTCATTCCCTCCCCAATTGCCTCGCCAACAGCCTTCAAAATAGTGACACCAACGCATCCGCCCACCTGGACGCCCTACCCGACCAACACCGCCCGCCCAGGGCCCACACCTACTCCGATCCCGCTGGTTGGGCCGGCGGAGAACGCTGCCGGGCAGATCCTGTACGTTGCAGTTGATGACCAGGGGCAGAGAGGCTTCCAAGCACTTGAGGTGGACGAAAAGGGCATGAGCAAGGCTGGTCCCGCCAGACTCCCCAGCGACCTTCTGCCGGAAGGCGCGTATTTCCCCTCTCCCGATGGAAAATACATTGTCATTATTTCGGATTCCGAAGGAGGAATTTTTGGTAATGTACTCGAGGTAAGCGCAGATAAAATTGCCCCATTAATAGGTGTTGAGGCCTTTTTCAATTGGTATCCGGACAGCAAGCATGTTCTGGTTAGAAAATCAGATCTTGGATTGTATTTGGTAAATGTGTATGGGAAAGAGCCTGCGATCCCCCTGGTGATGCCAGATTTAGGAGATATTACCGCTGCAGCAAGTTCGCCAGACGGGCAGAAGATCATTTACTCGTACTGGAAAGGTATCGATGGGCAGCCAGCCCAGATCGGGATGGTCAATGCGGATGGGCGGGAGGCGGTCGAGATCATGCAGACGCCCTATCAACCTTACAATTTTACCTGGTCTCCGGATGGCTCTCAAATTGCCTTCCTGGGAGATGGCCTGATGGTGATGAACCCGGATGGATCCGGCCTGCGCCGATTGGGATACTTCCCGCTGCCACAATATTATTACCTAACCCTTTTATGGTCCCCTGACAGTCAAAAATTGACCTTACCCATTATTTCGGAAGGATCAGGTCCAGCTTGCCATGGCTGGGGAAAAGCCAATTTCTCCGACGTTAATATCATTGTGATCAATATTGCCACGGGGAAGGTGCACACCTTCCCTGTAGAGAAGGACAGCGGGAATATCGATCCAGCTTGGTCGCCGGATGGCAAGAAGATCGTTTTCGTCTCCAATCGAGGTGGCGCGCCAAACCTGTGGGCGGCAGACGCCGATGGAGCTAATCTATACCCATTAACCACTGAGGATTGGATGGTCCGTTTTCCATTTTGGCTGAGACCATAAGGCCAGGGAGGCAATCATGGGCTGTAAAATGCTCACAAACCCATATTTTATGCTCTTTGAGCTTATCCTGTTGCTGTACTTTTTTACCCCCGAAACGGCGAGTGCCCAGCAAAACTTCCCGCGTTTTCTCAGCTCTCCCTACTATGGTAGTAAACCCATCACTTCCTGGTTCGATCATGAGTTTCCCAATTACACAACAAATGATCATCTGCTTAAATTTACTGGGGAAGAACGTGATGATCCACATGATGATGGGCCTGGTAACCCACCTGGTGACATCCCCCGTGAGAAAGATCCCATTTATGATAATTGCTATGATGGGCATTCAGGGATTGACTTCAGCACTGGTTATTCGCAGATACTCGCAGCGGCTGGTGGCATTGTGATCAATGCAAATTGGAATTCGCCTAATTGTCACAATTGTAGTTTGGGGCTTTATATACGGATCCGTCACTTGGTAGAAGGAGTTACCTATCATACTTACTATGGTCATTTATCCACTATTGCGGTCCAACCAGGAGATATTGTCAAGGCAGGTCAGGTCATCGGATCGAGCGGCAGCACGGGGAATTCGTCGGGATCACATTTGCATTTCGAGATCCGTGCATATTTGAATGGAAGCTATAGGAGACTTGATCCCTTTGGCTGGCAACCCACCGAAGACGCAGATCCCTGGTCGGAACATGACGATGGCGCTCAGAGCTGGTGTATGTGGGGTGATGGGCAATGGGTGAATTATTGCGACGCAAACCAAACCAGTCGCCCTGTGCCCCCCCTTACTATAGCGATGACATAAGCATCGATGATAATCTCTACAACACTGACTGGTTTAATAAAGGTGTTGGCAATCTTTGGAGCGGTTCTTGCACTGGCAGTCATCCGACTTGCCGTGAATGGTGGGCGATTAATTGGAGAGGTTGGAATGGCGATTCCTACCTCACTCTCGCCAATGGTCAATTACCACCCTCGAATGATGCAAAACCGAACTGGGTGGCATGGGATCCAATCAATTATCTTGAGTATGGTTTGTATGAGATTTTTGTGTATATTCCCGATTTGAACTCTGCTTATTATCCGAACGACACTTTCACCTGGCAGGCAAAATACAAAATCGTAGATTATTTCGGGGTCGAGCACACCGCCATTGTGGATGAATATATCGGGGATGGACAGAATTACAATCCGCGAAACGCGTGGCTCAGCATTGGCGTCTACACTCTCGGCTGCAACTCCTATGTCTACCTTACAGATGCCACGGGCGAAGCTTCAAATACACATTGTCCGGAGGGTCCAATTTGGCCTGAGGGGAGCGGGCAAGCATGGTGTCGCATGCTGGTCGATGTAGTCAAATTCTCTCAAATCCAGAAAAGGATCTTTATCCCACATGTCGTTTTCCCTATTCCATTTGTTGGCGATCCGTATCCATAGCACACGAAAACTGCCCAAATCCAGGGCTGCTTGCAAATCGTCCGGATATGGGGCTCCCCACTGAGTGGATGCTGCAGCTCCTGTGGCCAGGCGTGTAACGCCAGCTGCCGGATCGGTAAAGGCGGGTTTGAAACCAGTGTACCGGTTCCAGGCGCGCTATACAGCGGGAATTAGGAGAATCAAAATAATCTCTTGGCAATAACTGTTCAGCATCTCCCAGCCGCCCTACTTCCACAGGTCAGCCAGGTGCTTGCGCCCAGTCTCCATCGCCTGGCGTTCCAGGAATTTCCTCATCTTCGACCAGGGTATTCGATCCAGCATGCGCGGCGTGGGCAGCGCCTCAGCATCGGCGAAATAAGCTAGCGCCCGAATTGCGCGTACGACGCGGCCGCTGCAGTGGGCATTTTCTTTGGCTATTATCCGGCTACCCAGGCCGGAAAACTGGACCTCCATCGTGGCTTTAAGCCATAAAAATAATATGGAGGGCTACTCATCCCAGAGACGCCGGTACAGGCGCTGGTAGGTTGCGTTGCTGGCAATAAGCTCCGCATGGCTTCCCTGACCGGCAATCTGCCCTTCATCGACCACGATGATACGGTCGGCCTTACGCAGCGTTGAGAAGCGGTGCGCGATGATCACGGTAGTACGCCCACGCCGGATCTCGTCCAGAGCGGCCTGGATCAGCGCCTCTGTGTGCGCATCCACGTTGGCTGTTGCTTCATCCAGGATCAGTATTTTAGGGTCGGCCAATAAAGCCCGCGCAAAAGCCACCAGTTGCCGCTGCCCGCCCGAAAGCATCGCTCCCAGCTCGCCCGCCTGGCTGTCGTAGCCTTGCGGTAGTTTGGCAATGAATTCGTGTGCCTGTGCGCGTCGGGCCGCATCTTCCACCATAGCGTCGTCGGCCTGGGGGTTGCCATAGCGGATATTCTCACGAATCGTATCGGCGAACAAGAACATATCCTGTGGAACCATCGTAACCAGCTTGCGCAGGTCGTTGTGCGCAAGCTGGCGCACATCCACCCCATCAATGCGCACAGCGCCATCCTGCACATCATACAGGCGAGTCAACAGCCTGGCAAAGGTGCTCTTGCCCGCGCCAGTCGGGCCGACCAGGGCAATGGTTTCTCCTGGTCGGACCGCAAGGTTTAGATCATGCAGTACAGGCGCATCTCCATAGCCAAAGGTCACCTGATCGAATGCGAAACCGCCCTGAAAGCCATCGGTTGGGCGTTCAGGTTGTGCAGGTTCGCTCACCTCAGGCTGCCGGTTCATGTAGTCAGCAATCCGGTCCAGGGAAGCCGCAGCGGCCTGGAATGTGTTATAGATCAGGCTGATCTCGCGCAGCGGGCCAAAGAAGCGGTAGATGTAATTCAGAAAAGCCAGCAGCACGCCGATCGTCATGACCCCCTGCGAAACCAGAGCGCCGCCGTAACCGAGCACCAGCGCCACGCCCAGCATATTGGTCACGGTCATCGTGGGAAAGACCGCCGCAAAGAGCAGGCCCGTGCGCAGGTTGGCTTTCATATTGCGCAAACTCAGGCTCTCGAACTGCTCGGCGGTAAATGTCTCCCTAGAAAGGGATTGCACGACGCGCATTCCGCTGACCCCTTGCTCCACGCCCGTGTTGACATCTGCCAGGGCCTGCTGCGCCTGCTGATAAGCGCGCCGCATTTGCTTGCCCAGGTAGTTCATTGATACAATCACCACAGGCACAGCCAGCATCGTGACCAGCATCAGGCGCACATCCAGCAGGGCCATCATCACGATGATCCCCACCAGGGTCAGGAGGTCGTTGATCAGATTCAGCGCCCCGCTCGAAGCCACCTCAGCCAGTGCATTCACATCGTTTGTCAAGCGCGAGGCCACCTGCCCTACGCGTTCCCGCTCATGAAAGGCAACCGACTGCCGGAGCACATGCGCATAAAGGTCACCCCGGATTGCGTAGACCACATGCTGCCCTACCCAGTTGGCAAGATAATCTTGCCAGTAGGCCGCCAACCAGTAGATTCCATTGAGAGCCAGGTAAAGCAGTGCAATCAGAGTCAGGCCAGAGAGATCACCTTGAGCAATGTGGGTATCAATGGCCACCTTGATCAAATACGGCATGCTTAAGGTGGTGCCCATCACAACCAGCATGGCCACAAAGGCAATGGCTAGCCGGCGCTGATGGGCCCGCAGATAGCCCCACAGCATCGCCAACGCCTGCCGGTCCAGGTCGGAAAACCGAAAAGGCTCCTCCTGCCCCTGCATGCGCGTCATGAAACCGCCACGGATGGTCACAGTGTTTCTCCTTCTGCTGCTTGCGCAGCAGGCAGCGTTTCGCTCTCGAATTGCAGCCGATACAGCTCGGCGTAAAAACCGCCTACCGCCAGCAAGACCTGGTGCGCCGACTGCGTCTCAGTGGAACGGGCTCGCTCGATGATCTGTCCATCGCGCAGCACCAGGATCTGATCGGCATGCTGCACGGTCCACAGCCGGTGTGCGATGACGAAGGTTGTCCGCCCTGCGCTCACCTCTTGCAGCGCTTGTTGCATGCGCTGCTCGGTGTCTGCATCAACGCTGGAAGTGGGCTCGTCGAGGATCAGGATACGCGGATCGGTCAAGAGCACGCGTGCCAGGGCAATGCGCTGCTTCTGACCGCCAGAAAGCCGTACCCCTCGCTCGCCAACCGGCGTCCCATATCCCATGGGAAGCGATTGGATGAAATCGTGTATCTGTACAATGCGCGCGGCGCGCTCGATTTCATGTTGGGGGACATGGGGGCTGCCGTAGGCAATATTTTCTCCAATGGAGGCGTCGAAGAGGAAAACCGACTGCAAGACGATGCCGATAGCGTCGCGCAGGCTTTGCACTGTTATCTTGCTAACATCATGACCATCGATGGTGATCTGACCTGCCTGGGCAGTGTAGAAACGGGGCAACAGGTGCACCAGGGTTGTCTTGCCCGCGCCAGAAGGGCCCACCAATGCCACCATCTCGCCGGGGGCTGCTTCAAAATCGATATCACGCAGGACATACGCATCTTCCGGCACGTGCTCTGTATTGGAAGCGTAGGAAAAACGGACCCCTTCAAAGCGCACATGCCCTTGGATGGGAGGCAGCGGGTATGCGCCTGGTGCATCCTGCACGTCCGGTTTGGTGTCAAGTACCTCAAACACACGCTCAGCAGCGGCCAGCGACTGCATGACCACATTGAGCATCATACCCGTTTGGCGAATGGGACGCAGGAGCATCTGAATATATGTCGTGAAACCAACCAGCATGCCCAACGAGATGACCCCGGCAATCACGTTTCGCCCGCCAATCCAAAGTACCAGTCCAGTCCCCACGCCCATCACCACACTGGCGTAAGGCATCCACAGCGCGGCGATACGAGCCGTCTGAATGTTGGCCTGTAGAACAGACTTGTTTTGTCGGTCCACCCGTTTCTGCTCAAAGGCTTCGCGTCCGAAGAGTTTGACCACCAGGATACCCGCCAGGCTCTCCTGGAGCGCGGTGGTCAGTGCGGCAAGCTGACGCCGCACGCGGCCCCAGGCGGGCCGGACGCGCTGTGCGTAAGCCCACAGGCCCAAGATGATCAAGGGCAGCAAGCCTAAATACAGCAAACCAAGACGCCAATCCCAGACGAGCAGAATAACCAGGATGCCAGCCAGGATCAGTAAGTTGGTCCACACAATAATGGCGGCCCGTCCAAAAAAGTTGTTCAGCACATCGATGTCTGCCGTAACGCGCGACATCAAATCGCCGGTGCGCGCCTTATCGTAGAATGAGAATGAGAGCCGGCTGAGGTGCCGGAAGACCGCGTTGCGGATTTCGAAAACAATGCGCTGCCCCGCGTACGCCGTCAGGTAAAGACGCAGGAAATCAACACCCCCTTGCAGCAACGACAGCGCCAGCAGACCGCCAGCCGCCCACCAAATCATCTCGACCTGGGACTCTAGGATGTAGCGGTCAATTGCCAGGCGGATGATCCAGGGCGGGGCCAGCTCAACGACTGTAGTGAGCAAAGATGCCAGGAATACGCCGCTCAGCAAATCGGCGTGTGGGCGCATATAACCAAGCAGCCGTCGTAGGATAGGCCATACCGGACCAGATGGGCCGCCCTTGCCGTCCCGGCCCGGTTGCTGGGTTTTCTTTTTGCCTGTTGGTGAGGATTGGGAGCTCTTCTCGGGCATCAGAGCCTAGCGATGTTTCTCACAAGGGTGAACATCTTCTTCGCCGTGGCAGATGCGAATTTGCTCAGGCGTGCAATCCAAAGGGTTTTGCTTTGCTTCGCCCTGACAATCACTGCCAGATTTGCAGTCACAGGGGTGCTCTTGCGCCTCACCGTGGCACTCGCGGATCTGCTCGGGGGAGCATTCCCCATCTGCCGGGCGCAGTCCGGGGTGGACACAATCGGATCGGGTTTCAGACATGGGTTGAATCTCCTTTTGCACGATATTGGGGGTGGGGAAAAACTGCTCCCCCAATAATTCATAGATTAAATGCTGGTAGGCAGCCAGTTGTTCTGGATTTAAAAAGTAGTGAATGTTGTAACCGCGCCGTTCGCTGTAGACCAAACCCAAATCCTTGAGGACGCGCAGGTGCTGTGACACATTGGAGGCTGTGGTGTCCATCTCGCGCGCCAGCCGCCCGACGCAAAATGCATTTCCGGGCTCTTGCCGAGACAGCAAAGTCACCAGCCGCAGCCTGGTCTCATCTCCCAGGGCGTTGAAAAAGCGAGAAAGGGTAAGCATATCAGTCATTTTTTGTTTAAGTAATTGAGCGATTACTAAAATAAATTTTATCCGTTTGTTCGCAAGATGTCAAGGGGGGTTCACAGACCAGGATAGGTTTGCTTTGTCTCTCCCATCATTAAAATTACCCTCCAGACCTGAGCGCATGGCAAATTGACCTGTCTCGTACCGTCAGGCCCATTGACATATGAAGCACCCCGAGTTATTATTATCGCATGTCGATAACGAAGAACGATAACATCAACCGCAATTTTTTTCTCGGCTTTATCCGCCTGCATATCCTCTTTCACGCCACCCAAGAACCGATCTTCGGCCTAGACATGATCAGAGAGCTGGAAAGACACGGCTACAGCCTCAGCCCCGGCACGCTCTACCCCATTCTGCACAACTTGGCCCGTGATGGGCTGCTGGAGACCCAACAACAAGTGGTCGGCGGCAAGATGCGCAAATACTACCTGGCCACCGATGCAGGCCGCCAGGCGCTGGAGGCCGCCCTGGAAAAAGTGCGCGAATTGGTGAACGAAATAGACCCCGATTTGGGAGCGAAATAAAGTGGAATATATCGTGATCTGCCTGGTAGCGGTGCTGGTTTCTGCGCTGACGCTGTTTTCGGGCTTTGGCCTGGGCACGCTGCTCATGCCGGCTTTTGCCCTGTTTTTTCCCCTGCCGGTGGCGATTGCGGCCACCGCGGTGGTGCACCTGGCCAACAATATCTTCAAAGTCATTCTGGTTGGCAAGCAAGCCGATTGGAGTGTGGTGCTGCGCTTTGCCATCCCTGGCGCAATTGCGGCGATGATTGGCGCAGCGCTGCTCAGCCTGTTTGCCGGCGCTGCGCCGCTGGCGACCTATACCTGGGGCGGCCAAGCCCACGAAGTGACTACGATCAAACTGGTGATCGGGGCCCTGATTGTGTTCTTTGCCCTGTTCGAGTTGATCCCCTACTTCAATAAGCTGGCTTTTGATCGCAAATACCTGCCGTGGGGCGGGCTGCTATCGGGTTTCTTTGGCGGCCTGTCAGGCAACCAGGGCGCCCTGCGCTCGGCTTTTCTCATCAAGGCTGGATTAAGAAAAGAGGCCTTCATCGGAACCGGCACAGTCTCGTCGGTGATCGTGGATGCCGCTCGTTTGCTGGTCTATGGCCTCAGCTTTTACAGCGTTCACTTTGCCGGGGTGCAGGAGGTTTGGGGATTGGTATTAGCGGCTACCGCAGCCGCTTTTCTGGGCGCGTTCATCGGCGCACGGCTGGTCAAGAAGATTACGCTGCGCACGTTGCAGATCATCGTTGGCATCATGCTCATGGTGGTAGGGGTCGGCATGGCAAGCGGGCTGCTCTAATAGATGATATGAATCCGCCGGCTCGTAAAAACGCGGTGTGCAACACCTGCACCATCCAGCTGGTGAACGCTGCTTACCGGCGCGCCCCCTGGTTCCGGCTGGTGCGCGAGCCGCTCAAAGCAGGTATGCGCCTGATGGCGCTGCTCTACCGGGTAGACCCGGGTGAGTATGAAGTGCGCACCCCCTCCTGCTATGGCTGCATGCGCTTTTACAAGGTGGCGCTCAAAGAGAAGTCGGGGTTGTTTTGCTGGCTGAATGGGTTGGTCAACCCGCACTTCGACGCACTGATTGAGCGGATCCTGACCGAGGAAGAAGTGCAATTGGCCCAGGCTTATGCCCGCGCCGCGATGTCTGGCGAATTGGATAGCAAAGACGAGGATGATCAGAGATGACTACTCAAACCGCATTTGATGCCTACGCAAGTGAATACGATCATTGGTTTGATGAGAAGGAACCAATTTATCAGGCCGAGATTGCGGCTATGAAGCGATTTATCCCTACGGCAGGGTCAGGTATCGAAATCGGCGTCGGAACGGGGCGTTTTGCATCCCAGTTCGGGATCAAGATCGGTATTGATCCATCAAGGAATATGCTGAACATGGCACGGCAGCGAGGGCTGGCGGTCTGCCAGGGTGCCGGGGAATTCCTGCCTTTTCGAGATGCGCAGTTCGATTTTGCCCTGCTTGTTACTGTTGTTTGTTTTGTAGAGAATCTCGCCCCGTTCTTTCTTGAAGTCCGCCGGGTGATAAAAGCCGACGGGATGATCATTGTCGGCTTTATTGATAAAAACAGCGACCTGGGGAAATTATACGAATCGCGCAAGGCCACCGATAAATTTTATAAAGAGGCCCATTTCTATTCTGTGGGAGAAATTACGGATTTCCTCCGACAGACCGGATTTGTGGACTTCCAGTATAACTAGACTATCCTTGGCCTTTCGCCAGACGCGAAAACCTGCGAAGTGATCAATGGATATGGACATGGCGCATTTGTGACCGTTTGTGCTGCTCTTCATCTGCTATGATGTAACAAAATCAATTCAGCCAGCCAGAAAAGGAATAAAAACATGAAATATCTATTTATCATCAACGACGGCCCCTACGGCAACGAACGTCCCTACAATGCCCTGCTAACAGGCTGGGGAGAACGCACCTGCCTGGAATGCGATGCACAGATGCGTCGGCAGCCCGTCAAACGCGATGCCTCTGGCGTCTGGCTTTACCTCCGCTGCCACGCCCAAGCCCCACGT
This sequence comes from Anaerolineales bacterium, assembly GCA_016935755.1. Taxonomy (GTDB): domain Bacteria; phylum Chloroflexota; class Anaerolineae; order Anaerolineales; family UBA4823; genus JAFGQI01. The sequence goes on along the minus strand of JAFGQI010000070.1, from coordinate 424 downwards.
GCCAAACACGCCGATCGTCAGCGGTGTGCTGGTGTTCGGCGATTGGATCAGCCCTGCCAGTGTGTTGACATACGGTGCAAAGTCTAGCGCGTCGCGCTCCGCCGGCAGGTCGTCGAGAATATAGGTGGCTTGTTCCTTCTCACTCATCTGTGTGACACTCCAACCCTGTATCGGATACTCATACTTCAAACATATTATCGCACATCAGCCAATTAATGCAAAGCGGGTCAGCATTGATCCACACTCATCTGCCTGTGCGCCCGCCTTGATCCCCTTTTCGCCCTCGCAATCACAGCCCATCATTCAATCATTCTAATCAAAGTTCAAGACAAAATCACAAAAAACACTTGACAAATTAGAACATTTGTGCTATTATCATCCTGTCATATCAGGCGTTGCAGTACCCTGGCAGGGTGGGGGTCCT
>JAFGQI010000069.1 GCA_016935755.1 Anaerolineales bacterium | reverse complement strand
GGCGGCGGGGGCGGAGGCGGAGGCGGCGGTGGGTGGACTTCTAACCTGGCGCCGCAGCGGGCGCAGAACTTTGCCCCCTCCCGATTTGCCATACCACAGCTATTGCAGTAGTTTTCTGCCATAAGCCCTCCCGGTTGTCTAATCCATTATACCCCTGTTGATGATTTATGACTAACTATTAGAGCCTCCGAGCCAGTCAATAATCACCTGCGCCAGAATCATTTCCTTGCCGGTGTAAACATGATCCGCCTCGGGGATGATCAGCACCCTGGCGTTGGCGGGTGGGGTTTTCTGCAGCATGGTCACGGTGGTGCACCAGTCAGTCTCCTGCCCGCCGCAGACTGCCAGCAGGGGCAGCTTGAAGCCGGGGATTTGCGGCAGCACGTCATCATCGCGGGTGCGATAATGATCCAGCAAAGTCCTGGCGCTGATGAAGTAGGGCCATTCGGGCAGGATATACATCTTCTCTTCCTGGCCTGATTCGATGACCGTGTCAAGCTCCTCCATGAACGATTCGACATCGTTTTTCCCAATCAGGGGCGTCACCCAGTACGGGATGCCATGCACATTGTCGGCGGGGGAGAGCAGCCCAAGCATGGCGACGCGCTCATCCTGGGTCTGGGTCAGGTAGTAGGCCACCTTGACGCCGCCCTTGCTGTGCCCGATCAGGGCGATGCGCGAGTAGCCGCGCTCTTCCATGAAGTCAATCGCGGCGCGGATATCCGGGATACAGCCAGCGAATTCCTCCGTGGCGGCGCCTTTATAGCCATAGCCGCGGTTGTTGGCGCACAGAGTGGCATAGCCCGCCAGGGCGATCAGCCCCGGCACCACGCTCTCGATCTCGCCGACGAAGCTGCCGGTCATACCGTGGACGAAGATCACGCCCAGCTCTTTTGTATTGCCTTGCGGGGGGTAGAAGGCTCCGCTGTGGGTCAATCCGTCGCTGGTGTGGAGCTGGATGAGTTCTGCTGGCATAGCGCCTCCTGGGGAGATAAAATAAGCTGAAGGATATCATAAAAAGCAGCCGGTGCGCGAATAATTGAGGTGGAGGCTAATCTTCCTGCTTGACGGTGATTGATTGCCGCTATACAATTACTTCAGGAGTGGCGCATGGCAAAAACACCTGGGGTCATCGTTCGCTTATTTGTCGAGCTGGTCAAGTACCAGGCTGAACAGTTCGTCGGCCCAAGTTTTCGAAGGGTGCTGTCTAAGGAACTGGCAGATATAGCCGGGGAAGAACTTAATGAGCGGCTGGCGGGTTTCCTTGACCAGGGGGAGCAGCTAGAAAACCTGCGTGAGGCCTTCCACCAGGCTGATCAAATGTTTGCTCGGGACTGTAAGGATGATGCCCTGCACCAATTGATCATCGCCCATCCGCTCGCCGATTTAGCTGCTTTAGAGGAACTGGCGAGACACCTCCCTGAAACACTAGATAGTGAAGGATTACGGTCGGCTATACGCGCTTATTTTGATCAAGTGCGCCTACCACGAATGAGCGAGGAACAGATTGATCTGGGGGCTTCCATTTACCAGCTCTGCCTGGAACGATCCCTGGCAGCGACCTGTGGGCAACTATTACCTGGCATTTTTGCTAAAACTGAACGTATCGAGTCCAATACCCAGCGGCTGATAGAGATGGGAACAAAGTCAGCTGCCATGCAGGAACAATTGAAGCAAGTGCAGGAAGAGATCTTGGCGCGCCTCCCTGCAAAACCACCATTGACACTCCCATATCAAGTACCTGGGCTACCATCCTATTTTGTCCGCCGTCCGGAGATTACCAGGAAATTGATCAAGCATCTGCGCGGACAGGCAAAAGGCGGCCGGCTGCTGATCAGCGCGGTACATGGCATGGGCGGGGTGGGCAAAACCACCCTGGCGGCGGCACTGGCGCGTGACCCTCGCTTAGAAAAACGCTTTCCACATGGTGTGCTGTGGGTCACCCTGGGCCAACAGCCCGATGTGCTCACAGAGCTGATCGGCTGGATCCAGGAGCTCGGGGATTACCAGTTCAAACCGCTGATCATTGATACTGCTGCGGCTCACTTGCGCAGCCTGCTGAAAGATCGAGCCTGCCTGCTGGTGGTGGATGACGCCTGGCAGGCCGCGCACGCTGAACCTTTCATGGTGGGCGGGGAGCAGTGCCAGATGCTGATCACCACCCGTGATGCTTCACTTGCAAGCAAACTTAAGGCCAAACTGTTCGATCTGGATGTGCTGGATGAACCCCAGGCGCTGGCTTTGCTTTCTGGGAAGCTGGGGGGAATCAAGGATGCGGATCAGCCAAAGGCAGCCGCCCTGGCGAAAGCCCTGGGCTATCACCCCCTGGCGCTGGAGCTGGCTGCTGCTCAGGTGGAGGAAGGGCGACCCTGGGATGAACTGGTGCAAATCTTCCAAGGCCAGGCTGCCCGCCTGGAAGCGCTCGACCTGGATGAGCCCACACGCCGAACGGAGAGCCTGCGGCTGTGCTTCCGGGCCAGCCTGGAACTGCTGTCGCCAGCAGAGCGTGAGGCTTTTGCCTGGCTGGGTGTGCTGGCTGAAGAAGCGCACATTCGACCAGCGCTGGCGTCGGTTTTGTGGTCGCTGTCAGAAGACCAGGCTGTGGAGCGGCTGCGGCGTTTCAAAAGGAAAGCTCTGCTCAAAAACCTGGGCGAAAATGAATATGCCCTTCATGACTTGCTTCTTGATGAAGCCCGCCAGCGCTTATTAGAGCAGATGAGCTGGGAGGAAGCTCAGGTAACCTTTCTGGAACGGTTACGCAGCCGAACCAGGGATGGGCTGTGGCATACCCTGCCGGAGGACGGCTACAATCACGCCCACCTGACCTGGCATATGCAGCAGGCGGGACTGATTGAAGCGATCCATGCTTTGTTGCGGGAAGAGACGCCTGAAGGACGTAATGGCTGGTTCGAGGCCTGTGACCGGTTGGGAGATTTGGGGATCTTCTTGGCAGATTTGCATAGAGCATGGTATATAGCAAGAAATCGGGTTGGTTTACAGTGTCGTTACTCTCTCATTCTAACAACAATAAATACTCTTGCAGGTAGTATTCCCCCCGATTTATTAAATGAGTTGGTCAGAACTAATGTTTGGAATCCGTTGCAGGCATTGGCGTATGCACGACAGGATCCACATCCTGTTAATAAATCTATGGCGATATCTTATCTTATCCCTTACTTACCTGAAAAAATCTATCAAGAACCTGTAGTAGAAGCCTTGCAGGCTGTTCGAGGGATACGGAATTTAGCATGGAAAGCGGAAGCCCTTAGTGTGTTATTACCTTATCTGCCGGATGGTGTCCGCACCCAGTTACTGATTGATGTACTCCCTGAGATAAAAAAGATATGGGATGAGGATGAACGAGCGATCGCTCTAAGTAATTTAGCACCGTTCTTTTCAGAAAATTTAGTCGTGCGTGCTTTGAATATCGCTCACGAGATTGAGGAAGAAAAACCAAGAGTAATAGCTTTATCCGGATTAGCACCGTACCTACCTATGGATGTGCGATTGAAGGTTATTAGAGAAGCTAAGCATGTTGCTCTGAAAATCAGGAATCCCAAATGGATGATTGAGGCATTGGTTGCACTAGCGCCTAACTTGCCTGAGCAAGAACGCACACAGGTTTTTTTTGCGAAATTTCAGACGATTTTACTAATAAACGAAGATTTAAATGAGCGAATAGAAAAATTAGTTTTCCTTGTCCCATACCTATTTAATGATATTCGCTCATGGGTAATAACAGAGGCGTTCCAGTGTCTGAAGAAAGCCAACTCTAGATTAAAAGCAGAAATTTTGTCTAGCCTAGCACCGTATTTACCGAAGGATCAGCTAAGTCAAGCGTTCGGGTTTGCATGGGGTATTGAGGAATACCATAGTTATCGTACAATTGCATTGACAAGTTTGATACCATATATGCCCCAAGATTTATTAGTAAAGGCTTTATTGGCTGTCCAGAGTATAGAAAATGATGGTGAAAGGGCAATATTATTAACTTCTATTGCCCCCTACCTGTCTCATGAGACTCGCCAACAGATTGTTACTGACGCACTCGATGCAACTCGTTTTATTGGGGATGATATCGAACGGGTAGAAGCATTGGTTGCATTAGCGCCTTGTTTATCGGAAGAGCAGCTAGAAGAAACCATGAATTTAGTTTTTAAGATCAGAGATGATGAAGTGATTGAAAGAGCTTTGTCTAGACTAGTTCCCAACTTATCGCCGAAGCAATTAGAAATAGCTATGCATGCTGCTGGATTAATATGTGGCGAGGTTGTATGGGTTAATATCTTGGTCGATTTTGCCCCCAAGATGCCATTGGATTTATTGATGGAGACACTTCAAAGGGTATATAAATTATATGATAAATGGTCAAAAGCAAGAGCATTGAGTATATTGGCTGGATATCTGCCAGAGGCAAATCGCTTACAGGCGATGATAATAGCCCTGGATACTATCGAGGAAATTGAATCAGAAAACTTACGAGCCCACGCCTTATCAGAATTAGTACCTCACCTGCCGGAAGTACTATATGAGAAAGCATATCAGATAGTCATTGAGATCAAGGATTTTGATGAACTTGTGACAGCATTATCAGGATTGACGCCCCATCTACCTATGGGACTATTGATGACGGTGTTACAGTTTATTCCGGGAATTGGAGATAAAGATGCACGATCGTTCGCTTTCGTAAAAACTGTTACTTGTCTACCTGAAAACATTCGTTCAGAAAAGATCAGTGAAGCACTTCAGATAGCTCGTGGGATTGAGTATGAAATATGGAGAGCAGATGCTTTAACCATGCTTATTCCATACCTATCACAAGAATTCCGCCATCGGGTTTTAGAAGAAACTCTATTAACTATTTGGGGCATCTCGGATGAAGATATCCAATTGGATATTTTAGTTGAGCTAACAAAACATTTGCCAGAAGATTCATTTATGCAAACTTTGCAAGCTATTGGAAATATTGTTAAACTGGATTTTTGGATTAGATTTCTTTCTAGGTTAGCATCACGATTACCTGAAAATAAGTTGGTAGAGGTGTTCCAGGCCGATCAAAAGATCAACGACATAGAAACACGAACTGAGGCTTTTATTAGATTGGCTCCATACTTGGCAGTCTTTTCTTTCGATTCATTGGAATCTCTCTGGCAAGAAACCCTGCCCATCCTGGCCTCCCGCACCCGCCGCGATCTGCTCTCCGACCTGGCCGCCCTTGAGCCGATGATCTTCGCCCTGGGTGGGCAGGAGGCGATCGTCGAGGTCTTCCATGCCATCCAGGATGTGGGGCGCTGGTGGCCATGAGCTGCCCGGTATTATTCATACTCTAAATCTCGCGGTTCCGAGGGGCATGATATACTTATCAGGATTTCTGAATAGCGCAGATAATGATGTCCAATAAGTTTATCCAACCTAAAAAAAAGAAAGCTGGCGCCAATATCTCGGATACGCCAATTTATCTGGAAGCTGTTGGAAAAACATCCAGCACCTGGAAAGATGAATTTATTGGCGCGTCAGGAATTGAGGATGATTTTTCGAACCTGGTGAATGATTTCATCGCGGAATATCGGTCTGCGCTGGAAGAACTTGCCAGGGTATAAAGCAAAATATCAAATGATTGAGGTTTGTCAACTATGTCTGAAGCAATGACCCATATGCAAATCCGCGAGCTGCTGGATGAAAACTGTGAAAATTCCTGCAAGGGTTATAACCCACAAGAACTGTGCGTCAAAATCGCCGCCATTGCCGATCTGCCCTCTCGCTTCGGGCAGTTTCACATCGTGGCGTTCTACCACAACCAGGATGGCAAGGAGCACGCGGCTATCGTGCACGGCAACCCGCTGGACGCCGAAGATGTGCCGGTGCGCATGCACTCAGAGTGCCTGACCGGCGATGCACTCGGCTCGCTGCGCTGCGACTGCCGCGACCAGCTGGAAGCCGCCCTGCGCGCCATTGGGCAGATGGAGCGCGGCATCGTGCTCTATCTGCGCCAGGAAGGCCGCGGCATTGGCCTGACCAACAAGATCCGCGCTTACGGCCTGCAGGATCACGGCTACGATACCGTCGAAGCCAACCTGGCGCTGGGCTTTCGCGATGACGAGCGCGATTACACCATCGCCGCCCACATGCTGCAATCGCTGCGCGTGCGCTCGATCCAGCTGATGACCAACAATCCGCGCAAGATCGATGGCTTAACCGCCCTGGGCATGCGCGTCACCGGGCGCATCCCGCTGATTATCCCGCCTAACCCGTATAACGAATTCTACCTGGAGACCAAGGAACGCAAATCCGGGCATATGCTGGATCTGAGCGGGAAAGAGCACCTGCTGGAGCAGATGGATCGCCCGATTATCGATGGCATGACCGCCGAGCAGATCGAAGTCGCCCAGGAAGATTAGGAGCGAGGCTGCCCCTCGCTTGAACCCAAAATGGAGGAACCGATGACTGAAAACAGCCTGACCTGTGAACGCTGCGGGATGAGCATCCCGGCAGAGGCAAAAGTCTGCCCGAACTGCGGCGCGCCAGCCCCTGGCTTGGAGCCGACTGAAGCCGCTGAGATCAAGACCGAATGGACCGGCCCTGAGGAGGTGATTGAACAGCCTGCCGTGGTTGAAGAGGCCCTGCCCCCTGAACCTTCCTTTGCGCCGACGGTCAAAACCCCCGAGAAGGAACCGGTTTACGAGCCGCCAGAAATTCCTGCTGCGCCAGTGCGAGAATATATCCCGGCGGAGCCGGCTTTCCCGGCTGCATCCACAATCCCACCGCTGCCGGCCTCGAAAAACCGCAATCTGCTCTACGGCATTGGCGGCTGCTGTCTGCTGCTGGTCGTGCTGGCTTGTGTTGGCGGCGCAGTTGCCCTGGTGGTGATGTTCTTTTAACCTTATGTGGAGACGAACCCCATATGAGCGCATCTCGTGAGATTCGTGGATCTGGCGCGCATGCTGGAAAAGCGCCGCGCTGGCTCTATCTCTGGCTGATCTGGAATACGCTGGTGATCTGGCTGCTGGGTGCTTGCGCAGAGGCGATGACCCCTGCTCCGACGCCCACGCTCCCGCTGCCGACATCCACCCAACCCTTCTATGACTGCTCGCTGGTTGAGCGGTTGAGGGCAGATTCGCCGGAAGCCAGGCAAATCGCTGAGCAGATGATCGCCAATTACAACCAGGATTACCCCAAGGCGCCGCTGACGCTGGTGCAGGTGTGGGGAGTGGAGCGGATGGGCGAATATGCCGTTATCCGGGGGATGTTCCAGCCAGAGCAGATCGACCTGGTGGCTGCCAGGCGCGAGGCGCGCGGCTATGTGCTGCAGGCGCATTACATCGTCGATACGCCCGGCCCGGAGAATGAACTGATCCCCAATTTTTTCATTGCCAGGGTTCCCGATGGACCGCCGACTTTGTTTTTCTGCATTGACCCGCGGCCTTATGTGGGGGCGGATCAGTAAGGCAGGTGATCGGTGGACAGTTAATCAGTGAAAAGTGATTGGTGAACAGCGGATGAGCAAGGCATTTGAGGAGCGCAGGCGATGAAGGTAAAAGACATGTTCCCCAGTAAATTTGTCAAAGGCGATGATTTGAAAGGGCCGACCGTTGTGACCATCGCCAGGGTGGTGGCTGAGGAGATGTATAAGCCCGGTGTGGGGCAGGTGACGGGCTATGTGCTGTACACCCAGGAGGGCAAGAAAGGCATCGTGCTGAGCCGCGTCCTGGCCGGGCAGATCGCCCAGGCCTTGAAGACCGAAGAAACCGAAGAGTGGAGCGGTAAGCGCATCACCCTCTACCCGCACCCGCTCACCGTGGCAGGTGTGCCGCGGGTGGCGATCCGCGCCCGGGCGGCTGGGGATAAGGCATAGGCGTCGCAAACTTCAGGGCAGCAGCAGCCTGGTCAGGACATTACTCAGCCAATCGCTGTACCGTTCTCTGGACCAGCCCCGGTCGATCGTCAGCAGGTGGAAAACCTCTGGACTGGTGATTGTCCAGACAATATCAGTCGCTTGAGACAGATCCAACCCCTCACGCAACCCACCACGGGAGGAGAGGTTCTGGACAAACAGCCCCAGATTGTCATAGCGCTCGGTGAGAAGCCTTTTTAGCATACCGGCAATATCAGGTTCGGTCTTGGCTGCCATGCGCATGATCTCGATAATCGGTGCAATCCGCTCGAGTATCCCCGTAATATCCCTGGCAAATAAATACAACTGGCGGGCGGGATTGTGCTCGTGAAGCACGGTTTGCGGTCCGGATCGCTGCAGCAGTGGGATTGGCCGGTCATCTCCCCCAACCGCAACCCTGATCAGGTGAGTTAAGATAGTACGCTTGTTCCCAAATCCCGCGAAAATGGTTTCAGACGCCACTCCAGCTTCTTGAGCAATGGCTTCAATGGTCGCGCCGGAATAACCATTCTGAATGAATAGTTTCCGGGCTGCTTCCAAAATCTGCATGCGGGTTTCGTACGCCTGCGCTTTGCGCAGGGTCGAGTTATATCTACGTTTGGGTTTCTCAGCTTCGTTCATTTATCTCTTGACAATGCGACAATTATGATGTATTATATCCATATTGAATACAGTATATATGTATTCAATATGGATGTCAATGGTTTCCCATAGTATACCTGAAACCAGGATCCAATTTTATAAGGTGATTATTGGTGAAAAAGGAGTATTTCATGTCAACTGAACAGAACCAGAATGCTATGCGCCAGGTGATTGAAGAAGCCTTCAACAAAGGAAATTACACGGCGCTGCGGGATTATGTCAACCCTGACTTCATTGAGCACCAGTTTGGGCTTCAGCCCACGTTGGAGGGGATGCAGGGCGATATCCAGTTTCTGCGTAAGGCGTTTCCGGATTTCCACTTGACCATCGAGGATATGGTCGCCGATGGGGACAAAGTGTGGATGCGCATGACTGCCCAAGGGACAAACCGGGGCGGTTTTATGGGCCCTCCGAACGGCAAGGCCTTCAAGGTGGCTGTTTTTGACCTTTGCCGCTTCAAAGATGGGAAGATGGTCGAACACTGGGGATCGCCGGACCGTTTTGCCATGTTGGCGCAGCTCGACCTGCTGCCCAGACGAGAAGCAATAGCTGGCTGACCGAACCAAAAAAATTCATTGAGGGCAAACAGCCCATTTCTGGCTGTTTGCCCTTCTCAATTGCTGATCGGGAATTTCCTTCGATCACGGTTGCAGATTATTCTGGCGATATCCCTTCCCATTACAAACGAGCTGGAGACGCCGCCGCCAGGCAGCAGCCACTGCCCGATCATATAGAAGCCCGCCAGCCTGGGCAGTTCCTTCTTGACCGTCTCGGGGATCAATCCTGGCAGCCATACCCAGGATCCTGAAATTCGGTTATAATCGTTGCAAACAGGTCATCTTGACTTAAAGGAGTGTTTACGATGGAAGCAATCAATATGGCGGAGGCGAAGAGCCGTTTTTCCGAACTGGTCAGCCGGGCGGCGTCGGGGGAGCGGATATTGGTGCGCCGGCGAGAACGCACGGTGGCAGTGCTGATCAGCCCGGCTGAACTGGAACGTCTGGAACGGGCAGCGCAGGCCGCTCACCGTCTGGCAGAGGCTCTGGGGCAAGACGAGGCGCTGTTGGCGCGCATTGAGCGGGGTGAAGTTCACCCCGTCATGGCAGCCTTTGGGCTGTGGCGTGATGACCCAACCCTGAATGAACTGGTCGGGGAAGTTTACCACAGCCGTCAGAACTCACCTCAACGACCTGATGTGAACTTATGAAGATTCTGGATACCGATCACTGCGTAGCGATTTTGAGGGGATCTCTGGACGCAGGCGCCTGGATACCCCCAGATGAAGAATTGGCGATAACAACCATCAGCCTGGCTGAACTGACCTATGGGGCGCAGAAATCTCTCCGACCAGAAGACAACCTGGCGCGCCTGGATGTCTTTATCTCCGCCTTGAGTCTGCTGCCTTTCGATGAAGCCAGCGCCCGGAGGTATGGCCACTTGCGCGCCAGCCTGGATCAGCAGGGGCAAAAGCTGGCTGATCTGGATTTACAGGTCGCCAGCATCGCCATGGTCTGTCAGTCCCCCCTGGTTACGCACAATCAGGCGCATTTTTCGCGCCTGGCCCAATCATTTCATCTCATTCTGGAAGATTGGCTCTAAAATGCAACTGCCTGCCCAGCCATAGCCCTGCTGAACAGAATCTCACCTACCAGCATAAACCACGCAAATACTCCCCGGTGTACGAACCGGGCGCCTCGGCTACCTGCTCGGGCGTGCCTTCGGCGATGATTCTCCCGCCCGCCGCGCCGCCTTCTGGCCCCAGGTCGATCACCCAATCGGCGGCTTTGACTAGATCGAGGTTGTGCTCAACCACTACCACCGTGTTTCCAGCCTCGACCAGGCGCTGCAGCACTGCCAGCAGATGAGCGACATCTTCCAGGTGCAGCCCACTGGTGGGCTCGTCCAGCAGATAGAGCGTCCGCCCGCTGCCCCGCCGCCCCAGCTCTTTGGCCAGCTTGACGCGCTGGGCTTCGCCCCCAGAAAGGGTCGTGGCAGGCTGCCCCAGCTGGAGATAGCCCAGGCCGACATCCGACATCACCTTGAGGCGTGAGGCTGCGGCTGGCACATCGGCGAAGAGCTGCAGAGCTTCATCTACGGTCAGATCGAGCACCTGCGAGATGTCACAGCCACGATAGCGCACCGCCAGAGTCTGATGGGTGAAGCGCCGCCCACGGCAAACCGGGCAGCGCACCTCCACATCCGGCAAGAAATGCATCTTGACCGCCAGGGTACCCGCCCCCTGGCAGCGCTCGCAGCGCCCACCTGGCAGGTTGAACGAGAAATGGCGAGCGGTCAAGCCGCGCTGGCGCGCCTCATCTGTGGCGGCGAAGGCCTGGCGGATGGGGGTGTAAGTGTCCGAATAGGTGGCCGCGTTGGAGCGCGGCATGCGCCCGAAGCTCTCCTGGTCGATGGTGATGCCTTTCTGCAAGTGTTCCAGCCCTTCGATAGCATCATGATCGCCGGGGGCTTGAGCGGAGGCGTAGAACCGCTGGCGCGCTGCCCGGTCGAGGATATCGAACACCAGCGACGACTTGCCCGACCCGGAAACGCCCGTCACGGCGACCAGCAACCCGAGCGGCAGGCGCACGGTGATGTTCTGCAGGTTGTTTTGGCGCGCCCCGCGGATGGTGATGAACTTTCCGCTGGGAGGCCGGCGATGCGTTGGGATTGGGATGCTCTTGCGACCTGCCAGGTAATCCGCGGTGAGTGAACCGGCCTGTGCGGCTACTTCTGCCGGTGCGCCGGTTGCCACGATCTGCCCGCCGTGCTTGCCCGCCCCCGGCCCCAGGTCGATGACGTAATCGGCAGCCCGGATCATCTCCAGGTCGTGTTCCATCACTAGCACCGTGTTGCCCAGGTCGCGCAGGCGGCGCAGGGATTCGATCAGCCGGTGGGTGTCACGCTGGTGCAGCCCAATGGTTGGCTCTTCGAACACATACAGCACCCCGCTCAACCCGCAGCCGAGCAGAGACGCCAGGCGCAGGCGCTGCGCCTCTCCCGCCGACAGGCTGGGCGAAGATCGTGCGAGTGTCAGGTAATCCAGGCCGACCTGCACCAGCCGGATGGCGCGCTCGCTCAGGTCGCTCAACAGCGGCCCGGCGATGGTCATCTCCTCCGCCTTCAGCATGGACGGAAGATGCTCCAGCCAGGCGCTCAGCTCACTAAGCGGCAGGCGGGAGGCGTCTACGATCGTCATGCCGGCAACCGTGACGGCCCGGCTTTCGGGGCGCAAGCGCGTCCCGGCGCAGTCAGGGCAGGTCTGCTCAAGCAGATATTGAGCCATTTTTTGGCGATAATCCGGATTGTGCATGTGCTCGGCGTAGCGCCGCAGCAGGATGGCGTGAATGCCTTCGAAGCGGCCTTGATGGACGGTGGCTGGCGGCTGGACGCCTGGAAAATGGCGTTGGAACTGCGGGCTGCTCGCCCCGAAGAACAGCAGATCGCGCTGCGGCGGCCCCAAAGCCCTGACCGGGAGAGAGGGGTCGAACTCGAAACCGTAGTGTCTGGCCGCGGCATGTATGGTGGACACATAGAAGCGGATGAAGCGCATGTCCCAGCCGATGATTGCCCCATTGAGCAGGCTTTTATCCTCATCCACCAGGCGCGCCAGGTTGGCCTGCTGCAGGCTGCCCAGCCCGGTGCAGGTGGGGCAGGCCCCGGCTGGCTTGTTGAAGGAGAAATTGGCCATGCCGATCTCTGGCACGGGGGCGCCGCAGTGCGGGCAGGGAAAGCTCTCTTCAGGCGCGTCCATATCATCGCCCTCGCTCGGACTGTCCTGCCAATCCTCCGGCGCGCCGCTGACCGGCGGGATATCCTGACCACAGCGCGGGCAGGGGCGGTGACCCAGCCGGGCGTAAAGCACCCGCAGATAAGTGTAGACCTCGCTGACTGTGCCAACAGTGGAGCGCGGGCTGTGATGGCTGAGGCGCTGGCCCACGCTGATCGCTGGCGACAGCCCGGTGATCGAGTCCAGGGGCGGCTTTGACATCCCGAAGGCGACCATGCCAAGCGATTCCAGATACTGACGCTGGCTTTCCTTGACCAGGATATCAAAACCCAGTGTGGATTTACCTGAACCGGACAGCCCGCTGAGCACAACCAGCTGATTCTTGGGGATGCTGACGGTGATATTTTTTAAGTTGTGCAGGCGCGCCCCGCGGATGATGATTTGAGCGTTCATCTGGCATCCAGCGGGGATCGATTGGTTAATAATGCCTGTGACAGATCCTGCCTGGCCTTGCGCATATTGGGATGCACCGGATAGCCCGCCGTGTCGAACCACTCGATCAGGGTGCTGGTGTGCAGGATAGCGGCCTCGGTCATGCGCCCGGCGTAGGCCAGGGCGCGCAGACGCGGCATGTTTTCTCGCATCCAGCGCACCTCGCTCCAATCGCGGTTTGGCTCCAGCAGATCGGAGAAGCGCAGGCACCACACCAGCGGAGAGTGGAAATTGGCCCCATTGCCGCAGAAAGTGTGCATGTGGATGGCGCCCAGGATGAGCGGGTCGTCCACCCCCAGCTCCTGCCGGACGAAGGCTGCCCCTACCGGGCCGTGCAGATACAGGTTGTAGTCCTGCTCCTCCGGGCAGGTGATCTGGATGCCGGCCTGCTGGATGATCTGCTCCTGCTGGGCGGGAGAGAGGTCTTTGGCGGCGTCGTGGAGCAGCCCGGCGGTTTGCGCCAGCTGGCGATCCAGGCTGTACACCTCCGCCAGTTCGCCTATCACCTGCTGTACGCCCAGGGAATGGCGCAGCCGTCCGGGGGTGAGGATGCGCTCTAAGAAGGACAGGTAGTCATCAGGCAAGGGTGATATTCCTTAACTATCAGAAGAGGTAGAAACCATGCGAGCGCGAGCAGCGCAGGGAGGCGCGGGAGATATAGGCAATGACCGCTGAGAACAGGACGAAGGCGAGCAGTTTGTAAAGAATCATTCTGAGGAAGATTCCGCTTTCAACCGCATGGGCTGCCAGCTGCCGTAGGTCAGTGAGCGCCACAGCCACTCCAGCGGGCCGAAGCGGAAGCGCTTCAGCCACCACCGGCTGAGGGGAATCTGCGCCAGGAAGATGGCGAAGGTGAGCAGCAGCCCAACTGCCTCGCCGACCCGGTTATACAGCCCCAGCCCGTAATTGTAGAAGATCGTTGTGCAGATCAGGGTCTGCAGGATGTAGTTGCTCAGCGCCATGCGCCCCACCGCGCCCAGTGGGCTCAGCCGCCGCTTCCAGGCTTCGCGTTGGGTGAGCAGGACTATTGCCGACAGATAGGCCAGGCTGAGCATCGGCGCGCCGACCGCCTGCCCGGCCCAGGAGATCAGGCTGTTCAGGGACGGGTTGGATGGCGATGCGCCCTCTCCGGCGATGACATAGATCAGGTTGCCGGTCACGCCCACCACCAGGCCAATCACCAGCAGGCGGCGGAAGAGCGGCAGGTACTGGGGAATGTCGCGGAAGATCTGGCGTTTGCCGAAGTACAGCCCCAGCAGGAACATGGCAAAGATATTGGGAGCGATAAAGAAATTGAAAGGCAGCATAAACAGCTCGTCGGCGATGCGCTGATTGAAGATTTCAGCCAGGCTGCCCTGCGTATAGACCTGGATGGCCTGGTTGGTGGCGGCGATCGCCTGCTGGCGGCTTTCTTCGAACATGGCTTCCATCGCTCCGGGCCCGCTAAAAGCGCGCCCCACCTCGGTCAGGCCCAGCAGCCCGCCCTGGATCAGGATGCTCAACGCCAGGAAGACCACCGTCCAGGTCAGCAGGCCGCGTGGGCTGCGCTTGCGGAAGAGCAGCAGCAGGACGCCCAGGATGGCGTAGGGCAGCAGGATATCCCCACACCAGAGCAGGAAGCCGTGCAGCAGTCCAAAGCCCAGCAATACCGCCATCCGGCGTAAATAGAGCGGGACAAAGCGCCCGCCGCGCCCTTCCACTCGCTCCATCAGAAGATAGAGCCCCAGGCCGAACAGAAAGGAGAACAGCGAGAAGAACTTGCCCTCGGCGAAGAAAGCGATCAGCCAGGCGGCCAGTTTATCCAGGCCAGCGGGCTGGTTCAGCCCGGACATGTAGGCGTAGACCGGGCGGCGGAATGTCTCCATATTGACCAGCAGGATGCCCAGCAGGGCGAAGCCGCGGGTGATGTCGATCACATCGATGCGCTCTTTGGATGTGACGGGTTGGATGGCAGCGGTTGGGGTCATTGGATTCAGATTGCCTTTCTGGATGGGTTATCTGGCTTTCTGCAAGTTGTGGTACCAGTCGATCGGGCGGATCTTCTTGAACCGGCGGAACAGGCAGGTGTATTCGGTTTCAGGAAGTTTCTTCATCTTCTGGTTCGGATGTTGGAACAGGTAAAGCCGGTTCTTCTCTTTCATAAAACCGCTTTGTCTCCCGCCGGTTGAAATACCAGCACCACAGCGCCGGATAGAGCACGCCCCGTAAGACGCGCCCCAGGGCTGCCTGGCTGTTCTGCTCAGCAACCTGTCCGGTCATCAGGGCGATCAAGTTGTTGATCCCGATCAGGCCGTAGAAGACCGCCACCAGAATGAGGTAGATTTTTCTCGAGCGGTCATCCCCGCGCCAGGTGGCGAAGGCAAACCAGATGATCAGGCCACTGAGGAGGATGGGAAAAGCCACGCTGAGCCAGACGGGTTCTGATACCACCCCCAGACCAGAGACCAGCAGGAACACAATTGCGCCAATCGGCACCAGACCATCGAAGATCATTGAGTAGATGGTTAACAGCCAGACCCCCAGCGGTCTGTCTTTATCGGTAGTGGTTGCCATATTCACGACCCCTGTTCGATATTTTGGTAGAATAAAGCCAGCTTTCAGCCCATTATACCGCCTGAGGCGACTTTAGAGACTGCTTTCGAGGGAACTGTGATGAGGATTTATTTCACCCGGCATGGCGAGAGCCAGGCCAACCGGCTGAGCGAGTTCTCCAACCGCGGGCTGCGCCACGGTCTGACCCGCCAGGGCCGCCAGCAAGCCGCCGCCCTGGTGGAACGGCTGCGCGGCCTGTCCATCGCCCGCATCTATTCCAGCCCGGTGCTGCGCGCCATCGAGACCAGCGTGATCATCGCCAACCTGCTCGATCTGGATTACGAGGTCACAGAAGCGCTGCGTGAGTACGATGTCGGCGTGCTGGAAGGCCGCTCCGACGAAGCCTCCTGGCTGGCCTGGAAGAAAGTCTTTGATGCTGTGATGATAGATAAGGATTACGATGCGCGCATCGAAGGCGGTGAGAGCTTCAATGATATCCGGGCGCGCTTCCTGCCCTTCGTCGAGGGGCTGGTGCGCCAGTATGGCGACACAGACCAGGGGGTGTTGTGCGTCTCGCACGGCGGGCTGTACTGGATGATGCTGCCGCTGATCTTGCAGAATGTTGACTTTGAACTGATCTCCCGGCGCGGCCTGGATTACACCGCATGCGTGGTGGCCGAAGCGCGTCCGCAGGGGCTGGTGTGCGTGGAGTGGAATGGAGCAGAGGTTATTTAGAGACCTGCCAGGTTTCCAAAACCTGGCAGGTCTTAGATCAAAAAAACACAAAGTAGCGCGGCGTGCGCTGCAGATATTCCCGGTATGGTTCACCATAGCGGAGCAGGCAGACCTCTTCCTCCGCCAGGATGCCAAAATGCTGGAACAGCCTGGAAAGGAGCAGGGTGATCAGCACCGCCCAGGAGCCAACTGCCAGGCTGATCCCCAGGAAAATGACCGTCAGGGCGGCGATCTGAGGATGGCGCGAGATTTTATACAGGCCTCTGGTGACGGGTTTGTCTGGCGGCGTGTCTTTGAAATTGATCATGGCAATCACCAGCCCGACCAGGCCGAGGGCGAAAACTGCCAGCCCAGCGATGAATACCGGCGAACCCGACTTTAACGGCGTCAGGATGATCAGCAGGATGCAGACCAGGGAAAATACTTTGCCCAGGATGGTGAAGCTTCTCTGCTTGACGCTCCAGCCAGAGCGGTCGAACAGCCGGGCGACCACGGGACGGGGTGATAGCAGCAGAGCCAGGCCCTGGACCGCAATATGCAAGGCAAACAGCAGCCAGCCGTTCAGCCAGCCGAACTGCAGGGGAGGAAAAAGCTGCATCTATGCCCCGTACACCACCTTCCCTTCCACATAGGTGGCGTCGATGGTGGCATTGCCAATCTGCTCGGGGGTCATGCTCAGCGGGTCGTTGGTCCAGACCGCCAGGTCAGCCAGCTTGCCGGGTTCGAGCGAGCCGCGGTCGGACTCATCGAAGCCGCTGTACGCTCCGCCCATGGTATGGGCGCGCAGAGCCTCGGCGATGGTGATGGCTTGCTCTGGAACGGCGACTCTCTTGGTTTGAGTCTGCCGGTTGACCGCCCCTGCCATCGACATCACCGGGGCAGCCCAGGTCGTGGTGGGGTAATCTGAGTTCAGGCACACCGCCACACCCTGATCCAGCAAGGAGCGGGTGGTGACGAACAGGTCCAGGTGTTTTTTGAATTCGCGCAGGAAGTAGTCGCCTGCATGGGGGATGAAAGAAGAAGAAACGCTGGCGATCACGCCCAAGTCTTTCATGCGCTTGTGCGCCTCGGTGGTGGAGAGGGTGACATGCTCGATGCGGTGGCGCGGGTCAGAGCGCGGGCTGGCGTTCATTGCCTCTTCGTAGGCGTCCAGGGTCAGGTCGAGGGCTGCGTCGCCCAGGCAGTGGGTGCTGATCTGGACACCAGCTTCGTGCAGGGTGCGCACGGTTTGTTTGAATATATCCACATCCCAGGCGGGCATATCCCAGGAAGGGCCATCGTGCGGCAGGTTGGTAAAGGCCGTAGGACCCTGTCCATCGATCTGCAGCTTCATGCCGCCCACGCGCAACCACGGTTCGCGAGTGCGATCCAGCTTGAGCAGAGACTCTACCTGGGTGGGATACTCGATGATCGGGTAGACCGCGCCATGCAGCTTCATCGCACCGCTTGAGCCGAAATCGGCATATATTTTTAGCAGATCTGCGCCGCGCACATAGACATCATGGAAGGTGGTGATGCCAACACCGAGCATAACATCCTGGTTGGCAGTGAGACCCTGTGGATCGGGCGCCGTCAACTCGGCTGGGACGACTTTGCGCAGGGCGTCCATGGCGCGGTGGTTGTAGAAGGCGCCGGTGGGGTTGCCATCCTTGTCGCGCTCGATGATTGAGCCCATCGGGTTGGGGGTATCCTTGGTGATGTCTGCCAGCTGCAGCGCCATCGTATTGGCCGAGCCAAAGTGCCCACCCTGGTGGATGATCCACACCGGGTGGTTGGGAGAGACCGTGTCCAGCTCCTGGGCGGTGGCGGCGCGGCCTTCTTCCAGTAAGAAGAAATAGCCCAGGATCCAATTCCCGGCTGGGGTTTGGGCGACCACTTCTTTTAGCTTTTTCTGCAGTTCGGGAATGTTTTCCACTTCGGGGGGCATGAAGGGGATGTATTTTAGCATGGCAGCGATAATGCCCAGATGGAAGTGCGGGTCGATCAGCCCAGGGGTCATGGCGCGGCCATTCAAGTCCACCACCTGGGTGCTGCCGCCCTTCAAGGCGTCGATGGTTTCGTTGCTGCCCACTGCCTGGATGCGTCCATCCTTCACCGCCAGGGCCTGGGCGATGGTGTCGTTGATATCTACGGTGATGACCTTGCCGTTGCGCAAGACCAGGTCGGGATCTCCGCTGGGCGGGGCGGGCGGTTTGGCAGAGGCGTACAGGACATCATTGCCGCCCGAGGATCCGCTGGGCGTGGTTAAGCCGCCCGAGGGTCCGCCTCTGCGTCCACAGCCAGCGGCCAGAGAGGCGGCAGCCACCCCGGTCACGAGCAGGAAATCTCGACGGGTGATACGGCGATTGCGGTTAACAGATTTCATCGTCAAAACCTCCATTGTGCAGCTTTCATGCGGCGTGCGGCTCATGCCAATCCCGGCCTGGGCTGGCGCGCCTGGCGAATGTTTCAGAGGGCAGCGATGCGTCCATAGAGATGATATTTATCCCCTAATTGATATTACATCTAATTGAATACAATGTCAATTACTGAATTGTCACTCATGCGGTACTATGTTGATAGAATAGGAATATAAGAGCTGACAACGGATTTCATAGAACGGATTGAACGGAGGTTTTAGCTTGTCACGACGCTTAGGAAGCACACTCTTTGCCATGTTCACCGGCGCGCTGCTGGGCTATATCTGGGGCTGGATTTGGGGCTGGTCGCTGTTTGACCCGAACAGCGATGTGTGGGCGCTGGCGGCGGCAATCTGCGCGCTGCTCGGGCTGCTGCTCGGCGCGCTGGCTGGCCTACGCCGCAACGCCACCAGCCTGCTGTGCGCCACCATCGGCCTGCTCCTGAGCTGGTATCTGCGCACGCTGCTCTTCGGGGATGTCCCGGGGGGCTGGGGCGCGGCGCTGATGCTGGCGGGCAGCGCGGCCGGGCTGGCGCTGGGCATCCGGCTGCAGCGCAGGGGCTCCGACCGGCTTCTGCGGGCTTTGCTGTGGGCGCTGTATGCTGGTTTCTTCGGCGGCTTCCTGATCGATGTGCTGCTGCTGGATCTGGCGCTGGGGGTGGTCAAGGAGCATTCCATCCTGAGCCAGGCGCCGTGGGTGATCGCCTGTGGGGTGGGG
>JAFGQI010000068.1 GCA_016935755.1 Anaerolineales bacterium | reverse complement strand
TCCTGATCATGGGCTACACCCCGCCTGAAGGCGCCCAGGCGGTTGTGCGCTGGCAGTTGACCCCCAGCCTGATCACCGCCGAGTTTGCCCAGGCGCTTTCCGCGCAAGCTGCCGCCCAGGGGGCCGTTGTTCCGGTGCACATCAAAGTGGACAGCGGGATGAACCGCTTCGGTTTGCTGCCTGATGAAGTTCTGGACTTCCTGCGCCAGCTGCATGACCTGCCGGGGCTGCACCTGGAAGGCCTGTTCACTCACTATGCCACCGCCGATTGGGAGGATTGGACTCATGCCTGCCAGCAGCTGGTCATTTTCCGCCAGGTTATCACCGCTGCAGAAGAGGCCGGCTTCCACTTCCCCCTGCTCCACGCCGCCAACAGCGCCGCCACCATGCGCCTGCCGGAGGCGCACTTCAACGCTGTCCGCCCAGGGATTGCCCTGTATGGGCTGGATCCATCCAGCGAATGGCCGCCGGTCTTCGAAATCCGCCCGGCCCTGACCCTGAAGAGCCGGGTAGGACGGGTGCGCCAGCTGCCCACCGGGGCCGCGGTCAGCTACAGCCGCACCTTCATCGCCCCACACCCGATCACCGCCGCCCTGGTGCCGGTTGGTTATGGCGATGGGTATCACCGCATCCTGTCCAATCAGGGCAGCGTGCTGATCCGCGGCCAGCGCGCCCCCATCCTGGGCCGGGTGTGCATGGATCAGTTCGTGGTGGATGTCAGCCATATCCCCGGCGTACAGCAAGATGATGAGGTGGTGCTGGTTGGCGCTCAGGGAGAGCAGCGCATCCGCGCCGAAGAGGTAGCTGTGCCGGCTTCGACGATCAATTACGAGGTCACCACCTCCCTGCTGCCGCGCGTGGCGCGTCTGTATCGCCAGAACGGCGAAATCATCGCCATAGATTCGATCGGACAGGATTAATGCCCTCACCAGCTTACACGATACAAAGAGATCGTTTTTTGATCAGCACCGATCCGGCCCTGCTGGATCTGGAAGCGATCTGTTCCTTTCTCTCACGAGCTTATTGGGCGCAAAATCGGCCCAGAGAGATTATTGAACGCTCCCTGCCGAACTCGCTGTGCTTCGGTATCTACGATGGGAAGAAGCAGGTCGGTTTTGCCCGCCTGGTCACCGATTACGTCACCTTCGCCTGGCTGTGCGATGTTTTCATCGACGATGAATACCGCGGCCAGGGTCTGGGCAAATGGCTGATGTCGGCGATCGTCTCCCATCCCGACCTGATCAATATCCGCCGCATCTTGCTGGTGACGCGCGATGCCCACGGGCTGTATCGCCAGTATGGCTTCACCGCGCTTGCCAACCTGGAAAGCTGGATGGAGCGCTTTCAAGGCTAGCCTGCAGACAAGTTTTTTGGTCTGAATGCATTGCGAAGAGTAAATATTGGTGAATGATGAAAAAAAGATCCGCATCTCTGATCCGACCTTCCACCCGAGAATTCATCCGGGAAGCTCGCCGTGCGCCAGGGTATTCGCTGATTGATTTCCTGCACGGCTATATCTATGGCCGTTGGACTTACCTGTACATCGGCATGGGCCTGGGAAAACACCCCCTGGCAATCAAGATCGCCTCGCTGTTGGGACGGCTGGGGAAGCTGGTTATCACCAAAGCCGCTAAAGTGAAGGCGCCCAACCCGTCCGCTAACGACCAGACCGAATCCAATGGAAAGATCAGCTTCGCCGACACCTATCACGGCAAGGTCATGCCGCTCGAATCGGTCAAGCAGCTGGTGCTGGTGAACGAGGACATTCGCCTGCCCGATCTGGAGCAGGTCATCCCCTACAAGCGCGCTCGAGCGATCATCTTGCAGAACCCGGATCACATCGTAGTGTTGGAATGTCCCTGCCGCTCGGCGCGCCCCAACCCCTGCCTGCCGCTGGATGTTTGCCTGGTTGTCGGCGAACCATTTGCCAGCTTTGTCATGGAGCACCAACCGCACAAGGCGCGCCGCATCAGCCAGGCCGAAGCCGTAGCCATCCTGCAGGCCGAGGATGAGCGCGGGCATGTCCACCATGCCTTTTTCAAAGACGCCATGCTGGACCGCTTCTACGCCATCTGCAACTGCTGCTCTTGCTGCTGCGGAGCGATGCAGGCGCAGCGCAACGGCACGCCCATGCTGGCATCCTCAGGCTATGTCGCTCAGGTAGAGGAAACCCTGTGCATTGGCTGCCAGACCTGCGTGGAGTTCTGCCAGTTTAACGCCCTGTCTGTGACAGATTTCATCGCCCAGGTGGACCTGACCGCCTGCATGGGCTGCGGGGTCTGCGTCAATCACTGTGAGCAGGGAGCGCTGTCGCTGCGCCGGGAGGCCAGCAAAGGAGAGCCTTTGGAAATCCTATCTTTACTGGAGCAGGCTTCACGTTGATGGATATTCGTTACGCTGATCTGACCACCTGCTCAGAAGCGCGTGGGACGGTTGTGGTCATCGACGTGCTGCGCGCTTTCACCACCGCCGCGCATGCCTTCGCCAACGGGGCCTCAGAAATCCTGCTGGTGGAAACCGTCGAACAGGCCCTGGATCTGCGCCAGCGCTTTCCAGGTTCACTGACCATGGGCGAGGTGGATGGGCTGCCCATCCCCGGCTTCGATTTCGGCAACTCCCCCACGCTTTTAGCGGCCCAGGAGCTACAAGGCCGGCGCCTGATCCAGCGCACCAGCGCCGGCACCCAGGGGATTGTGCGCAGCCAGAACGCCGAGCACCTGCTGTCAGCCAGCTTTGTCTGCGCCGCCGCCACCGCCAGGCGTATCCGCCAGCTTGCCTCGCCGCAGGTGACCTTTGTGATCACCGGCCGCGACCCCATTGGCAGGTTTGGCCCTCCCCCGCCTGGTCTGGGCGACGAAGATGCCGCCTGCGCCGATTACCTGGCTGCCCTGCTGCGTGATGAGAACCCCGATCCGCGGCCTTACCTGGAGCGGGTGCGCAGTTCCCCCTCCGGGCGCAAGTTTGCCGCCTCGCTGCGTGCGGATATCCCCGCCAGCGATCTGGAATACGCCTCTGCGCTGGACCGTTTCGACTTCGCCATGCAGGTCCAGCGCCGGGATGATTTATGGCTGATGCAGAGGGTAGATTTCGATTAGCTCATCCACCTGCCGATCAAGAAAGTCAGGCTGGTGACCGCGCTGGCCAGAACCACCCCCCAGATCATATCCACAATCGTGATGAACAAGGGCCAATCTTTTATCGTCGCCAGATTGGTCAGGTCATAGGTAGCGTAGGTCATGAAGCCGAACAAAGCCCCCAGCAGCAGCGCCTTGTTGAATGAGCCGGCCTGCAGACCTGGCACTACGGCAAAGATCAGCAGACCAGCAACGAACAGCAGATAAAAAATGATCGCCGCGGTCCAATTGGGGCTTGGGCTGAGCAGGTACCCCAGGTACTTGCGGTAAAGCCCGCGCGCCACCACCCCCAACCAGACCATATCGATGGCAAAGAAGACAACCACAGCAGCCAGATACAGCTTAAGATAGAAACCTGTAGTCATTGACATCCAAAACTCCTCATCAGCCAAAATATTAAATCAAGCCAGATTGCGTCCCAGGATCACCAGTGCAATATCATCCGATTGGGCCATCTCGCCAGTGAACTGCTGGAGATTCTCTAGAATCGCCTCCAGCACAGCCTGCGCGGGCTGGCCGCGCAGGCTGTTCACCATCTCAACTAACCGATCCAGCCCATAAAAATCCTGCCCGGTATTCTCTGCCTCGGTGATGCCATCGGTGTAGAGCACCAGGCTGTCCCCAGGGGAGAGGCGGATCTGCTGTTGGGTCCAGGACATTTCTTCCAGGATGCCCAGGGCAGTGCCAGTATGTTTGAGCAGTTCAAGCGGTCTGGCAGGGTCATGGCTGACCAGCAAGGGCGGGTTATGACCGGCATTGCTGTAGACCAGCGCACCCGTCTCCGGGTTCAGAATGCCCAGAAAAACGGTCACGAACTGGTCCGCCTGGGTATCCTCCAGGATGCGGTGATTGGTCGCCTGGAAAACCAGCCCGGGGTTCTGCGGATGCTCGATGATATAGCTGCGCAGCAGAGCCATGCTCATGGACATATATAACGCAGCCCCAACACCCTTGTCCACCACGTCAGCGATCAGGATGGCAACATTCCCATTGGGCAGGCGCGCCACGTCAAAGAAATCTCCGCAGATGAGCTTGGCTGGAAGCAGCTTCACCGCAGTCTGCCAACCTGGCAGTTCTGGCAGGTGCTGGCGCATGATGCTGGACTGCACCCTCGCCGCCAGAGCCAGCTCGCGCTGCATACGCTGGTTGGACTCTTCCAAATTGCGCTGCAGCCGACGCAGGGAGAGATGCGTCTCCACGCGCGCAATCACCTCCTCCAACTGGAAGGGCTTGGTGACGTAATCCACCCCACCGGCTTCAAAGGCCTTCATCTTATCCTGGATTTCATCCAAAGCGCTGATAAAGATCACCGGGATATCCTTGGTGCGGGGGTTGGCCTTGATTTGCTGGCAGACCTGGTAACCATCCATCTCGGGCATGCGAATATCCAGCAAGATCATCTCCGGCGGGTCAAGCTCGATGGAGGCCAGGGCTCTTTTCCCGCTCGCCACGGCGCGCAGCAGGTAGCCGCGCTCGCGCAGCATCTCTGACACCAGGCGCAGGTTGTTTGGGTTGTCATCGACAATCAAGATATGCTCTAGCTCTTTATCCGGCATCGTGTTCATCTCGCCCTTGTGCTTGTTGTATCAATCTCAGAATGCGGTCATGGTCATAAGCGCTGATCATCCTGGTCAGCCCTTCCTCCAGGGCCAGATCCTGAGTTTCCAGCTGGACTGCCAGCTGGATTAACGCCTCCTGGTCGCCCAGGATGGTAGCTCTCTGCAGCTGATCCAACCATTCTGGATCCGTATGGCTCAGCCGGGCAGCCAGATCCGGCAAGGATTCTGCCGCCGCGGGCGCAGCCGCTTCCGGCTGGTCCAGACGGCTTTCAGCCCCTTCGCCCTCCACAGGCGCAATATCCTGGTAAATATACTGTACCCCCAGGTATCTGGCAACTGTTGCAAGCAGTTCATCCTCATGAAAAGGCTTGCGGATGTAATCATCGCAGCCCTCGGACAGAATCACCACCCGGTCTTCTTCCAGGGCGCTGGCGGTGAGGGCAATGATGATCGTAGCCTGCCCCTGGGTGGTGGCTTTGATCTGGCGAGTGGCCTCATAGCCATTCATCACTGGCATACGCATGTCCATCAGGATCAGGTGCGGCTGCCAATATTCCCAGGTGATGAGCGCCTGCTTGCCATTCTCAGCTTCTTTGACTTCAAATCCTAACGGAATGAATATTTTCGCCAGCAGCTTGCGGTTCACTTCCTGGTCATCCACCACCAGAATCCGGCGCACCAGTTGCCCTGGCTGCAAGCCGATCACTCGCCGGGTCGGCTGCGGTTTTTCCAAATCCGCAGCGCCTACCAACCGGAAAGGCAGTTCAAATTGGAAGATGCTGCCTTCTCCAGGCTGAGTTTTCACCTGGATATCCCCGCCCATCAGGTGGACATACTGCTGGCTGATCGACAGCCCCAATCCGGTCCCCTCCTGGGCTTCCTGCCCGACCGTCGTTTGCACAAAGGGGACAAAAAGCTGCTCAAGCTCCTCGGCAGGGATGCCCGGACCGGTGTCTTCAACAGCAAAGGCGATCCATTGGTTCTGGGCGTCATCGGACGGGCTGCCAGGAGCAACCCTGAGCATGACCTGACCCGCCTGGGTGAACTTGACCGCATTTCCCAGCAGATTCATCAACACCTGCCTGAGCTTCCCCTCGTCCGCGTTGACATATTGAGGGACGCCAGGGGATAACGCCAACTCCAGCGAGATGCCTTTCCCCTCCGCCCGCAAGGCAAACATTTCTTCAAGGCCTTCCAGCAAGCGATGCAGGTCAAAGCTGCTCGGCGCCAGGATTGTACGGCCCGACTCGATTTTGGATATTTCCAGCACATCGTTAATCAGCCCCAGCAGATGCTCACTGCTGCGGTAGATAATGGCCATATTCTCGCGCTGATCCGGTTTCATGCGCGTATCGCGCACCATCAACTGGGTAAATCCCAGAATGGCGTTCAGAGGCGTACGGAATTCATGGCTCATGTTCGCCAGGAAAGCGCTCTTGGCCCGGCTGGCCGCCTCGGCGGCGTCTTTCGATTTCTCCAATTCAAGCATAGCTTCCTGCAGCTGGTGGGTGCGTTCGTTCACCTGGATTTCCAGCTGCTGGCGCTGTTTTTCGATGGCATTGAACCGCAAGAAAATCGCCCCAGATATCCCGGCCAAGACCCCCAGCGCAGCCAGCAGGCGGAACCACCAGGTGCCCCAAAAGGGCGGTGTAATCACGATATTTACAACCGTCCCGCGTTCATTCCATATCCCATCGCTGTTCGTGCCTTTTACCCAAAAAGTGTAGCTGCCGGGTTGGATTTTAGTATAGGCGGCGAAGCGGCGGTTGCCAACATAATGCCAATCATCATCCAGACCGATCATCCGGTAGGCATACTGGATTTTATCGGGAGATGAGTAGTGCAAGGCGGCGTATTCAAATTCGAAATAGTCATCCGTATAAGCGAGCTGGATCTCCTGGACATAACCCACTGGCTTATCCATCGCCTGGTCAGGATCAATTGGGGCTGATTCTTCAAAGATCTTGAAATCTGTGATCACCACCGGGGCGATAAATGGATTATCCTGCAGTTGGCGAGGGTAGAATGCATTAACGCCTTTCAGCCCACCAAAATATAGCAGCCCATCCTGACTCTTGAAAAACGCCCCCTGATTAAATTCGTTAGCCTGCAGGCCATCGGCGCGGAAATAGTTCTTGACTTCCAATGTCCGGGGGTTGAAATGGGAGAGCCCCCGGTTGGTGCTCAGCCAGAAGGCGCCCTGTTCGTCCTCCAGGATCCCATAGATATACTCATTCGGCAGGCCGTTCTTGAGCGTATAGATCTCTACCTGCCCGGTGCGTGGGTCAAGCGCATAAAGCCCAGCCGAAGTTCCAACCCAGAGCGTCCCATCCTCCTGTGGGTGGATACACAAGATTGCGCTGTTGCTGCTTGGCTGAGTCGGATTATTCAGATAGTGAGCAAATTTACCCGTTCCGCGATCAAAGCGGCTCACACCTCCGTTGATCGAGCCGATCCACACATTGCCCTGCCTGTCTTCCTGGATGGCAACCGAAATATTGTAGATCAGGCTGGTGGGGTCTTCTGGATCAGCCTGATATAGTTGGGCTGTCTGGTTATCCCGGTCATAGGCGGCAACCCCCTGCGCGGTTGCGACCCACAGGATTCCCAGGTGATCTTCGTGCAGGGTCAGGACATACGCCGGCACGTTTTGCTGCCGTTCAAATAATTCCTGCTCTGGATCGAAGCGATCTAACCCGCCATTGCTGCCCACCCACAGGATGCCCTCCTGATCCTGGTAGATATCGAACACCGAATTGCCGCTGATGCTGCCCGGTTGAGATGGGTCAAAGATATAGCGCTTCCACTCTCCCAAGACAGGATCCAGGCGGTTCAGCCCGCCGTTTTCTGTACCAATCCACAGCATGCCATCCTGGTCTTCGTAAACCGTCCAGACGCCGTTGCCGGAAATTTTTCGCGGGTCGCCAGGGTCAACTTCCAGAAGCATAAATTTGCTTTTAGACGGGTCGTATTTTTCAGCCCCTGCTCCAAAAGTGCCAAACCACATCACCCCGGCGCTGTCTTCAAAGATTGACCAGATCGAATCGCTCAGCAGACTGTCAGGATCCTGGGAATCCATGGAGTAACGGGTGAACTGCCCGGCCTGCCGATCCATGATGTTAAGCCCGCCGCCATGCGTGCCCACCCAAAATCGCCCCCAGCGGTCTTCGTAAAGGGAATAGACCCAGGGATGGCTCAGGCTAGATGAATCATTTGCATCTGGCAGATAGTTCGTAAAAGAATCTGTTTCAGGGTTGTAACGGTTCAGCCCGGCGTTGATGGTTCCGATCCAGATCACACCCTGCCGGTCGGTGTAGATCGTCTGGATCAAATTGCCGCTCAGGCTGTTCGGGTTCTGCGGGTCATTCTGGTAGCGGGTAAAGCTGCTGGCGCCAGGCGCCAGGCGGTTCAAGCCGTTGGTGGCGGTGCCAACCCAGATTGCGCCGTTCGCATCTTCGCATATGGTGTTGACCGCATTGCTGCTCAGGCTGGCCGGGTCGTCAGGATCAAACTGGTAGTGGGTAAAAATGCCTGTGCTCGGATCCAGGCGGTTCAAACCGCCGCCTGTGGTCCCGATCCAGATGATGCCCTGGCGATCGATAATAACACTGGTAGTGGAATTATCGCTCAGACTGTTGGGGTCGGCGGGGTCGTGGCGATAGATCGTGAAAGTTTCTGTCTGTGGGTCATAGTGGTTCAAGCCGGCAGTATTAGTGCCCAGCCATAATTTCCCGGCCGCATCCAGGCTCATGGAGATGATCGAATTATCGCTCAGGCTGTTGGGGTTTTCCAGGTCGCGAGTCAGAACTTTAAAGCTGTAGCCATCATAACGGTTCAAACCGTCTTGCGTGGCAAACCAGAGAAAGCCCTGCTGATCCTGCAGGATATCCGTGACCACGCTTTGCGATAGGCCCATCTCAGGGGTAAGGTGTTCAAAACGGATTTTCTGGCCTTGCTCAGCCAGCGCCGGGCGGGCGCTGTACATGCTTTCTATCTCTTGGGGGGTTAGAAGCGGAGGCGGCTGAGTGGGCTGGAGCACCTGTGGAGCAGCAGATTGGCTGATCATCTGGCCGGGGATGGAGCTGCAGGAGGGCAGAATGAGCATGACTGCCGCCGGGCCAATCAGCGCCAGAAGAAGCAGACGGCGAATTTTCGGAAAGCGGAAATAGATAACGCCCATAACCCGGCGCGAAAGCCCTGAAACCACAGGCCGGATAAGATTAATCATCCTGGAAGCTGAAGGAGACATTTTTTCTCCATGTTTCACTGGCTGGCCTGGAGAAGCATTTACATGACCTGGCAAGCCAGGTATCCGAGACAGAAGATTGCGAATAATTATATTATGAAATACCCAGGGGCGTTCAATTGAATTTTAACACTTTATTCAACCCGACTGCAAGCAGGCCGAATAAACCCCTTCTGGCGCGAAAAGATCGACCCAGGGGCTTCTGGAGAGTCTTCTTGCCTTGTGAGCCAAACGCCAGGCTCAAGGGCTATCTGACCATTGTGGCAATCAGCTGCGCCGCCTCTTCCACTCTCAGCGTACCCATATTCGGCGCCGCACGATACAGCATCGGATCGGCCCAGCATCGCTACCACAACCTCTTAATCTCAACCGGGTCGGCCTCGCGGAGGCTGAGTTTATAGATATCCGGCATGCTCATCTCCTTCCAGAAGCCAAAGTCGATGGAGGGATCAAAGCCCTGCAGGATCAAGGCAAGCAGGTTTCCATGCGTGGAGAGAGCGATTTGCTTCTCGATTAATCCCTCCCGGTTGTACTTTTGTAAGAGTTTGCGCACCACCCCCAGACCTCTCTCCTGCGCCGCAGCATTCGATTCGCCGCCGGGGTGTGCAAAAGAGGGGTCCCGCCAGGTCTTCTCTACTGCGGCGAAAAAATCCTCTATTGGTTCAGCGCTCAATTCTCTTTCCCGCAGATCCGGCTCAACCAGAACAGGCAAACTGAGCTGCTCAGCCAGCGGCTCCACTGTCTGGCGCGCCCGCAGGGATGGGCTGGAATAGATTGCCCCCACCGGGTAAGCTTGCAGGATATCCACCACGCGCGGCGCATCCTGCTGGCCGCACTTCGAGAGCGGGCGCTGCTCGTCCGGTGTCCAGTCGGCGTGTGCATGGTGCACCAGATAGAAAACGGTCATAGCGGCTTCATCATCTGCACCGCTTCAAATTTCCTGCCTTCGATCTCACCCCATTCACGGTTGAATTCGACAAAGCCCAACCTTTCATACACTTTGATCGCCCGTTGGTTGAAGGCTGGCACACCCAAGCGGACATACTTGCCCCGGTAACGGTGTTCTCGTATGGCGAACTCAATGCAGGCGGAGACAAAACCCGCCCCCAGCCCGCGCCCGGTCAGTTCAGGCTTCAAGCCAAAACCGATCCACATCTCTGCCTGGTTTACCTTATCCTCAGAATAATCGTCATATTCCAGGTAATTGCCCTGCTCGTCAAAGAACTCAATGGTCAGCTCGCCTACCAGCTCCCCATTTTCATCCAATGCAGCGAACAACCCCGTCCCCCAGCTGGCTGAATCCAGGAGATGTTCTGCTTCATTTGAGTAGTCATGAAGGGAATATTCGCTTTCGTATTTCCAGGACTCAACGATCACCTGAGCAAATTGCTTGTTCATCGGTGCAAAACGGAATTTCATTCTCGCCTCCATAGTGAATTGAGATGATACCCTCGTTTCAAGGACAAGTCAACGCGCTTCAGTTGAATATTTTGGTTTACAATAATATCCATTTTGATTACCGGAAGTGCACAAGATGACAGAGATAAAACACCTGACGATGACTGAACTGGAGGCCGGCCTGGATGCGATCCGCCAATCGCCCAAAAACAAGGGCGCGCTGGAACTGATCGTGCGGCGGCAGCTCCAGCTGCGCGGCGTCAACGTCAGGGTGGTGCAGCCTGGCCTCATCCGCCTTGGCGATCAAGTCATCAAGCTGGGATGAGATCCTGCGGCGCCGCCAATGACGCATGAAGGAGAAAACTTGAAACCCCGGCAGTTTCACCATTCCTGGCGTTATTACCGCAACCTGCTGATCGTCTGGATGCCAACCCTGACGGTGCTGACGTTCTCGCTGTACAGCCCTCCCGGCCTGATCACCTTGATCTGGCTGCTGCCGATGGTATGGGGGCTTTACATCCTGTGGGCGGTCTACCTGCAAATCCACCCTCTGCGTTTCCTGACCATACCGGGATTAAAGCCGCAAGATTTCAGC
Source organism: Anaerolineales bacterium (assembly GCA_016935755.1). Taxonomy (GTDB): domain Bacteria; phylum Chloroflexota; class Anaerolineae; order Anaerolineales; family UBA4823; genus JAFGQI01. Next base: position 43,578 of record JAFGQI010000068.1, on the reverse strand, counting down.
CTACCCTGCGAGCAGGTTTTCTTCAACAGCCGGGATGGGCTGCGTTTGCGAGGCTGGCTCGTGCTGCTGCCAGATGAGATGAATGAGGCCCAGCCCAGACTGCCTGCCCCGCTGATCATCCTGGCGCACGGGCGCGGCGGCTCCTGCAGCCAGATGCTGCTGCACGCCAAGGCCCTGGCGCAGGCTGGCTACAGTTCGCTGCTCCTGGATCTGCGCGCACATGGTAAAAGCCAGGGGGATACCTCGACCTTTGGCATGCTGGAAGCAGACGACATCCTGGGAGCAGTCGATTACCTGCTCACCCGCCCGGAAGTGGATCGGGAACGCCTGGGTGCGCTCGGGGTATCCTTAGGCGCCCAGGCCGTGCTGACAGCCGCCCTGGTTGAGCCTTCCATCCGGGCAGTTGTGCTCGATGGACTGGGAGCGCTGACTCAAGCAGACCTGATCGCTAAGAAGACAAATCTGCTGACTCGCCTGGCAGCTTTTTTGAATGCCCCCGTCTATCGCCTGGCGGACTATATGAGCGGCATCCACCCCCAGGAGGGCAACCGCAAGGCTCTCGGGAGGCTGGGGCGTCCCATCCTTCTGATCTCGGCAGGAAAAGGCGGCGAGCAAGCACTCAACCGCTCCTTTTATAAAGCCGCCAGGGAACCCAGGCGCCTGTGGGAAATCCCGCGTGCCCACCATGCAGCCGGTATTACAGACGCGCATACCCAATATCGTCAGCGCGTCAACAGCTTCTTCAACGAATTTCTTCATCCAGGGGAAAGCGCGGGAGGCCAGGGAACCCCTTAGCTGCCTGTCTCACAAACCACCACCCTGCTGCAGCCACAAACACATCCGTCAGCAGCCAGCCGGTCAGCGCTGCGGCCACCGCCAGCATGGACGCGACCACGCCGTCCAATCTGCACCAGGGCCAGGCCTATGCCAGCGACTGCTGTGCAGCCTCGATCATATCCTTGGGCAGCGGATAATCTTTATTGTATATCACTGCTCCGCATTTGACCGCAAAATGATACGTATGGCTGCCTACCGGGTATGAATTCTTCAGCCGCGCTTGAATCCTGCGCACGATAATGTCTATATCCTCGGGCCGCTTGAATTCCTCCACCAGAACAGCAAACTGCCACTCAGAATATCTGGCGACCGTATCCGTAGAGCGCAGCTCCTGCCGCAGGCGGCTGGCGACTTCCTGCAAAACCCTGGTCTTCACTTCAGGCTGAACATGCGGCGCGCGCGGCTCGGATAAATGCAGTTCAAACAGGATGACTGCGAAAAGAAAATCCTTACGCCGCGTGTCGCGAGCAAAAGCATGTTCCAGCCGGGTGACAAAGAACTCCTGATTGAATAATTGCGTGACCGAATCACGAAATTGGAAGATCCTGTGCTTGACATCCAGCGTCCCCATCCGCTTCGAGAGCGTACTCAGCTGGTCAAAATCGACCGGTTTGATCAGTACCAGGTCGGCAAGCTCGGACACCAGTTCAGCCACCTCAGGGTAAGCGGTAATGATGATCACCCGTGTGTTATCAAAACGCGGGTTGGCGCGAATCTGCTGCAAAATGTCCTCGCCGCCGATATCCTGCCCCAGGCGCATGTCCAGCAGGATCAAGTCCGGCACGGTGACCGCCAGGCTGGTCAGCGCATCTTTGACGTACAGGAGGGCCTCGCAGTCGAACCCCACCGAGCGCAGTACATCGCTGAACGCGGAAGCGACCTCTTTGTTATCATCGATGATCAATGCTTTTAGTTTACTCACTGCTCCCACCTCTCTATTCCAGCAGGCAGATGAAATGGTGACGCCGGGTCGGGATTGTCAGCTCATGTTACTGTGTGGGTTCGATCCATTCGATCGCAGGTGTCAGGTGTATATTGTAACGAAAATCCTGTGGTTTACAAGACCCGAAATTGGAGCTGGACGGATAGTGAACAAAGTTGCTCCTGCTCTGTGAGCCTGCTCATAATTATATGCGTTTTGGGGCCGGAATAGATAAGGGCTACTTCCATTGATGGGAAGTAGCCCACTTGGTTTTGATAAACAGCGCTTTTTTATGGCTGCAAGGAAGAAACGAGAGCTAACCCCGGTTACTTCTCAAACAGCTTGCCGGGCTTCCAGGGAGTACCAAGCAGCGGCAGGAGCCAGCGATCCAGCCCCAACCAACCCGCAGTCTTCCAGGCCAGGATGACCAGTACCGAGAGCGTAAAAAGCATCGGATTTACACTGGCTGATCCAGCCATCATGAAATTCCAGTTCATGAAGCCCCCAAAAAAGGCGGCTATTCCAGTGAACAATCCCAGGATCAATGCGATACCCACAAAGATCTCACCTGCAACAATAGCCTTGGCAAACCAGGTATAACTTTCGCTGTCGAGCAGCGCCTGGATGAAGGCTCGATACCAGTCAAACGATATCAGCGGGCGACCAGGCGCTTCGGGGATCGCCACAGCGCGCAGCCAAAAGCCCTGTAATACCTCGCCAGTTTTTACCCACCCCGGGTTGCTCAATTTACCCCAGCCCGAAGTCAGCCAGGTGTAGCCGACATACAAGCGCGCCGCCAGCCAGAGCCATGCCCAGCGAGTATTTCCGAATAAATTTACCACGATAGGGGGATCTGGAACTGTGATGCTTTGCGACCAGGTCTGCGTTTTCATGCATTACTCCTTTAGCAATAGATCGAATACCAGATAGCCAATATTGAGACAAATGGCATAATGAGGATAAATATCACCATATTTATCTATTATATCTGAAGTTATCAAATTTTACAAGGGAGTAACACGTTTTTGAATCAATAGCTGCCAGCTAAGCCAGCAGCAACCGGTGCGCCCATCGTTGTTTTGGAGGCTCAATACATCTTTTGATGTAATCCAAAGACAATGCTTTTTCTTACGAGCGCCGCCGCAGCCGCGGCAGTAAAAACGGCGTGTTCTGCCTGTACTCCAGGTATTCCTGCCCAAAGCGCGTTTCCATTTCCCTTTCTTCGACGCGTTTGATATAGGTCAACAGGCAGCCAGCGAAGAGCAGCACGATGATCGCCGCCCCCAGCGATCGAAAAAGAACAGCCACCCCCAGGTACATCAAAATCGAGCCCAATGACATCGGATTGCGGCAGTAGTTGAAGGGCGGCTGAATGATCAGCTTCTGGGTTGCCATCAGTGGGACGGGTGTGCCCCTCCCCAGGGTAAATTGGGCGTAGATCGACCACATCGCCAGCAGCCAGCCTGGCAATATCAGCAGCCAGCCCAAGATCAGATTAATTGGCTCGCTCGGGATGGGCGGCCACTGCATCCAGCGGTCGATCCTTGATCCAAGAGCCATCAGGCCATAGGGCAGCGCGATCAGAAAGATGGGGGCCAAAAACATTAGCGCAATAAACCGCTGTTTAGGGCTGTATTCGTGTTCGGTCTGTTGGAGCAGTTTATCCTTCATGGTTCACCATTGATCCGTTAGTCAAATTTTTCGCCCACGTATAACAAATGATCCGAAGCTCCATAGAGCGCGGGGTCCTGACCCAGTTTATAGTTCAGGTCTACCCAGGCCTCCCAGGCTTTTCCGGTTAGCTCGCTCACCTGATCATCGAACTCTGCCAGAACCCCCTCGCAGCCAACCAGGCTCAGGGTTCGCAGGCCGCAGCCCTCCATCAGCGGCGCAACCTCGTTCGGGTGCACATAATAGGCCTTGGCGAACCCGGTCGGGTTGTCGTGTATCCCCGTTTCTAACAATTGAAGCGCATACGCCGGGTTCTCCGCCAGCCAGGCCGGGTCACTCATCACCATATACCGGAATGGCGCAAACCGGGTGATGAACGCGGCGAATAATCTTCCTCCCGGCTGGAGGACACGCCTGGCTTCATGTATGGCTTGTACCCGTTCTCTGAAAGATAAGAGGTGGTACAGCGGTCCCATCAAGAGCACCGCGCTGAAACTGGCTGGACCGATTACACTCAAGTCCAGGGCATTGGCGTGGATCAGATCGACCAGCGACACCTGCGCCTCACCTGCCTTCTGCCGGGCGATCTTCAAATTCTCCCTCGATAGATCTACCAGGGTAACCTGATACCCCTGTCGCGCCAGTTCAATCGCATAACGACCAGGCCCCCCGCCTACATCGAGGACAGAACAGGGAGCTTGGGGCAGAAACTCATGGATAGCTCTCAGACTCACCCCAAACTCGGTCCGGTGGCGCCCCAAACGCTCCCACTCCTGTGGGGCATACTCGTCATAGAAAGGTTCAGCCTCCATGCATGCTCCTCACCACAGAAAAATGGCCCTGAGAGCGCAGCAAAACCCTGGCAATGTGTTCTTTGCTGGCGCGTGACAGAAAGTGCTCCTGCTCTGTAAGCTTACTGATATTATACGCGTTTTGGGGCTGGAATAGATTAGGGCCGCACCCTTTATGGGATGTAGCCCTCTAGTTTGAATAAACAGCATAACGGATTGGCTTACTTACCCCCGTGATAACGAGGCACTAAAACAATCATAGCACGAAACTTCGCTGATTTGCTACGCCCAATCCCACCTCGAAGGCGGTCAGCCGCATGCCGTTGTTAGGCTTTCAGTTTTTGTTCAAGTAAATCCCAACGGTCTCGATATTCGCTGATATCCCAACCGCTATTAGATTTACGCGGAGGCAAATCCACTGCTCGTACAGCGTTATCGTTGTGTTTTTGCCCCTTCTTTCCCAGCGATTCGAGCCAGGCCTGATGTCCTCTCCGGATGTTTTTCGACATCTCGCTCGATGGGATAATATAGTATTCATTACCGGATTTGCTATCGGGTTCTGGTATTCCGGCAAGCACCCAGAAAAAATTATCCCCAAAATCCTTTTCGGCCTTCATCCCAACGCTGCATGTTCGATTGCCCGGAACGAACGTTTTTACCTGGATGTGGACGAATTTCGTTCCCTCAATATTGCTGCAGAGAACATCGGTATTTGGAGTATTACCGAGTGTGACGACAGCCGAATATCCTCTGCGGCAAAGCTCACCTGCTACAAAGAATTGACTTGCATTCCCTCTTGTGATTTTTTCTTTTCCCATAGGACTGCCTATGATAGCCCAATAATTGGTTCTACAGCCTATTTGCAGATATCATGTCAACACGGTCGAGGCGTGCCAGTCTGTCGCAGGAGGGCAGTAAAAAGGGATGAAGGTCGAGCCAACATCCATCCTCTGGCCCTTTAGCCGGTTCTGATGAGCTAAACTGAAGCCAGCGAAATTGCTGGCACCTCGTCATGAAGAAAATTCGGACAGAAGTCGTAACCGTTCGGCCAGTAAATACCACCGCCGCTCTCGATTTCAACTTTTTGGAAATATTCTTCGTCGTGCAAAGCTGCTGATAATCCCTGGCCAATAAAAGGGGTTATGTCTACCACTTTGCACAAGTTGTCTTCAAAGGTCAATTCCAGTAAGTATTTGGGCAAGGTTTTCACCAATACAATGCGATTCATACAACACCTCTTTATTCCAATGGCGCGATGGATATCAGCGCCTCTCTTGCTCGCGCTAACTCCCAATTTAACCTGAGTTCCTGGCGATGAAGCACAGCCCATTCCAAAACCAATCCAAGAACTCTATTCGGTAAATAGCCATGCAATATTTCCAAAGTATCAATAGTCAACTCGGCAACATGCTCGCCATATTCAGCATGGAAGTGAGGGGGCATGTGGTCGTTAAAATACATTTTGATGATAATGCCAAAGAAACGGCTGATTTCGGGCATAATTTGGCTTACTCCTAAAACAATTATAGACCAATCCGCACCCGAAAGCAATTACCCCATCTCCATCTTCGGTCTATACTGCAGCGCCTCCGCCAGGTGCGCCGGGGCGATCTGCTCGCTGCCCGCCAGGTCGGCGATGGTGCGCGCCAGCTTCAGCACCCGGTGATAGGCCCGCGCCGACAGGTTCAGCTGGTTCATCGCGCTGCGCATCAGCGAACGCCCCACCTCATCCAGCTGGCAGAACTGGCGCACCTCCGCCGGGCGCATATCGGCGTTGCAGGTCACCAGGTGCGCCGCACTTGCAGAGTGCGTTGCACCTGCTGCAAAGCGTTCTCTTTGAACCTGGCGCGCTGCCTCCACCCGCTCGCGAATCACCGCCGATGGTTCGCCCAGCCGGCTGTCGCTCAGCTTCTCATACGCCACCCGCGGCACCTCAACGTGAATGTCGATGCGATCCAGCAGCGGGCCGGAGATGCGCTTCTGGTACTTGGTCACCGCGGCGTTGGAACAGGTGCAGGCCTTGACCGCATCGCCATAGTAGCCGCACGGGCAGGGGTTCATCGCCGCGATCAGCTGAAAGCTGGCGGGAAAGGTCAGCGTGCCCTGGGCGCGGCTGATCGTCACCACCTTGTCCTCGATCGGCTGGCGCATCACCTCCAGCACACGCATGCCGAACTCCGGCAGCTCATCCAGGAAGAGCACCCCCCGGTGCGCCAGCGAGATTTCGCCGGGATGGGGGATATTGCCGCCGCCCACCAGCCCGGCATGGCTGATCGTGTGGTGCGGCGAGCGGAAAGGCCGCACCCGGATCAGCGGCACATCCGGCGGCAGCTGGTCGGCGACGGAGTAGATGCGCGTCACGTCCAGCGCCTCGTCGATGCTCATGCGCGGCAGGATGCCCGGCACCGCCCGCGCCAGCAGAGTTTTGCCGGCTCCAGGCGGCCCCACCATCAAGACATTATGCCCCCCCGCCGCCGCCACCTCCAGGGAGCGCTTAACATGCTCCTGCCCCTTCACCTCGCTGAAGTCGGTCGACACGCTCACCGGCAGGTCTTCCGGGGTGATGGGAGGTTGGGGCGGGATCTGGATCGCTCCGGACAGATGGGCGTACAGGGCCGCCAGGGAGGATACCGGGATGACTTCTAAATCGGGGATCAGGGCCGCCTCGGCCGCGTCGCTCACCGGGGTGAAGATGCGCTGGAAGCCCTGCTGGCGGGCGACGGCCGCCATCGGCAGCACCCCGCGCACATGCCGCACACTGCCATCCAGCGAGAGCTCGCCAATCACCATCGAGCCTTCCATGCAGTCCAGCGAAAGCTGCCGGCTGGCGATCAGCACCCCCAGGGCGATCGGCAGGTCGTAAGCCGGGCCTTCCTTGCGCACCGCCGCCGGCGCCAGGTTGATTGTCAGCCGCTTGCGGGGAAAATACAGCCCGGCGTTCTTGACCGCCGACTGCACCCGCTCGCGGCTTTCCTGCACCGCCGCGTCCGGCAGCCCCACGATAATGATCGACGGCAATCCATCGCCGAAGTCAACCTCCACCTCGACGACCACGCCCTCCAGGCCGATCACCGCACAGGAATGAACTTTTGCCAGCATATGATAAGTTTAGAGGGGGAGAGGGTAATTGTCAATAGCTGCCCGCGCATTCTTTTTTTGCCAGATATATCTGCAGCGCCTTTTGGCTTCCGGTACGGGAGGGGAAAACTGCCGCCACCGACTCCGGGGAAAATCTGCTCTTTACCTTCACCATCATGATATTCCATCGATTGGGCTGCCGAAGGTTTCCGCCTCACTGGCGAGCGACCGGGCTAATTTACTGCGCAGTGTCACCAGCCACTCCGGCTCATTCTCCCACCGCTCCTGGATCGATCTGGTGACCCGGGTATAGCTGTACAGGTTCGCAAACCGCCCGAAAACAGGCGCGGCAGCCCATAGATCGTTATCCAGATCGAAATGGCTCTGGTAGCCTTGCAGAAAAACCGCTTCCTTGTGCGGGTATTCTTTCTCTGATATTTCGCTTCGCATACTCTCCAACGCCTGGACAATATCCAGGATGTACCAGTGATACATGGCGTCGTCAAAATCGATCACGCTGCAGGACTTTGTCGAGGCGTCATAAAAGACATTATCCAGCTCGAAATCATAATGGATCAGCCCATAATTCCTTTGATGTACCGGCAGAGTCGAGAAATACTCCCGCAGAAGCCGCGCCTCTGCCAGAGCAAGTGTTTCACCTGTAAGCTCTCTCAGCGTCTCTTCAATCCACCCAAATACCTCCACATGCGTCCAGCGTTTTCTGATCGGGTTGGTATATTCACTCGACAGCTGGTGCAGCTGGCCCAGCGCTGCCCCGTAGGCAAACATGATTTCGTCCTCAAAACTTGCTTCGCTGATCTGTTTGCCTTTCACCCGCTTGAAGACGCTGGCATAGTATTCCCCCCACGGGGTCTGCTTCTGCACCAGCAGATCCCCGCTTTTAGCAGGCACCGGTTCCAGTGCATTGTAGTGTCTGCCCCGCAGATAACCAATAAAATCAAGCTCTGCCGCCAGGTTTTCCCTCACTTTTTCCGAGGATGGGCAGCAGCGCAAGAAACATATTTCGCCGTCTCTCCGGAACGGATAGATCGCATTGGCCGAGATGCGAAAGTACTGGAACAGCTCCAGTGAGGTTTCATCGTATTCCCAGTTGCCCAGCAGCATCTCGGCTAAGGCCGGATTGTTAAAAAGATGCCTCAATTTCATCATTATGATCGGCTCTCGCCTCGTTCAATCCCTTTTGATATACTCATGATACTCGTTCACGATTTGAAAGCCAACCGATTCATACAGCCGTATGGCGGGCGTATTATTGACGCCAGTTGAAACGCTCACCCGGTTCATCCCTCGCGCCTGCATCCGGCGCAGACATTCGAGCAGCGCTGCCTGCGTCAGACCTTGCCGGCGGTATGCCGGGCGCGCCCCCAGCGGGCCAAAATCGCCGATCTGGTTGACTGGATCGATCCAGCCATTCACGTACGCGGCGATAACGCCATCCGGCGCGACTGCCACCACATCAAGCTCACGGTCGTAGCCAGGCAGCCGCATAAAGTAGGCGTAATCCTCGTCGCTCACATTTCCGACCGTCCACGGGTGCCACACCTCGCGCTGGGCCCCGGCGCGGTTCGAGATTTCGCCTGTCTCAGCCAGGGCGCGCACCTGACAACCGGCCGGCAGAACAGGTTCGGCGACCGGCATGTCCAACCCGCAGAGCATGTTTACCTCGGAAAACTCGCCGCCAGGCTGGAACCCGTGTTCTTCCAGGAATGCTATTCGGCGTGCATTATCCTGCCGGGAGCCGGACACAATAGGACCGCCCCACAGCTGCGGATCGCGCGTGCGCAGTTCGGTCAGGCGCGCTTCCGCCCACGCCATCGCCTCCCCCTCGATGCCGCGCCATTCATACTCCGGCAGCACCTGCCAGTCAAAAGACGGATCTTCCCCCAGCATAGCGTAGCCGACTAACTTATCGCCATCATGCCACAGGCGGATGAATTCTTTCGCCTGCAGATGGCACGCCACCATAAAGAACCAAAAAATCAGATCGCCTACATGCGCATAGCGCCAGTCATCCGTTTGTGCACGCGCCTCCATCAGCAGCGCCTGCATCTGCCGTAAGTCATCTTCTGTTGCATAGTTTCGGGAATTCAATCTGGAATGCGAAGCCATCAGTTGTCAATAATCCTCAATCTTTCCATAAAATGCGCAGTATGAACGGGCTAAGGTTTGCCTGTCCCGCCGCTTGCTTTTTCAAGATACGCCTGCATCGCCTTTTGACTCCCCGTGCGCGTGGGAGAGATGGCAGGCAGTTCACCCCAGGGGAATATCCGTGCTGCGCCTTCATCGCTGCCTTTGAGCTGGCCGCCCACAATCTCTGCTTCATACATGATTTGGATCATCGGCCCCGGCCAGCTGGCGCGGTTCACAAAGATCCAACCCAGGCAGTCGACGATCCGTGCCTCCAGCCCTGTCTCCTCCAGCACCTCTCGCACCGCCGCCTCGGCGGGGTCTTCCCCATATTCCACCAGGCCTGCCGGCAGTCCAGCGCCTGCTTCTCCCGGCGGCAGGATGGCGGCCATCCCCTCTGGACTGTGCGCGACGACCACAACCGCCACTGCGTTGGAAGAGAGCTGGATCCAGCCGCACTGCGGACATTTGACCCGCGGGATGTTATCATCAAAGATGACCTCACGTACTAACTGTGCAGTGCACATCGGGCAAAATTGGAAGCGCAGGGATGGGACCACATTTTCTGGATAGCTGAGTGCTGGTCGCATGGTCATTGGCTCCTTAAATTGAGATGTAGATGCTGATGGCATCTTCAGCGCTAACCATCTTGTTACCTGCCGGACCCTTTCACTGCTTTCTCAGCCGCCTCGCGCACGGGCCAGATGGTGACATGCGAGCGCATCTCCTCGACATCCGGATCAGAAGAGGGATAATATTCATCCGCGGTCGCGGTGTGTGGATCATTGGCGGCTGCCTCGTTGAGCAGCGTGATGGCCCATCCAACCGGGAAACTGCCAAGCAGCTTGACGATTTTTATCCTGCGGTCAGCATCGGGCTCCTGCTCCAGCGCCTGGGTGAAGAACTCTTTCACGCCCGGTTCTTGCTGATGTGCTCGCAGCTCATCCCTGGCGCGGATTTGCTCCATCCCAAAACTGCTCGAATTTAGAATCGTCTCCGCCAGCTGGTGGATTTGGCTGCGGCTCAGCGGCGCCGCTCCAGGTGTGCTGGCTGGGGCAGCAGCCGCAGCCGGCAGGGATCGTGATGGTCCAGCTGCCTGAGATGGCTCCTCCCGTGAAGCGATCGCTGCCAGGATGATTGGGGGGATGAACGGTGATAAGAAGCCCAATAATCCCCAGCGGTTCATCCTCCTGCCCAGGCTGCGCGCCAGCGCCAATGTGCAGATAAAGCTGAGCACATAGCCAATCAGCAGGAGATAGTCGAGGGAAGTGGCGTTGGCCGTGCTTCCTGTGAGGAATACTGCCAGGAGAATTGGTCCGCCAACAGCAAACGATGCCAGGGAGGACAAGATCGCCGCGGCAGATAGCTGCCACTGGTAAGTGACGCCCAAAACGTCTGCCAGCATCAGGATTACTCCTGCCAGGCCAAGGGACAGGCTGAGAACCGGTAATAGCTTCTGATTTTCCATGGTTCACCTCCGCGGCATACATACCCAGCGTCTCGCCCAACGGCTTTTGTTAGCGGCAGCTGGGCAAGCAAGACTCTTGATTGATTATCGCGCCAACCTCGAAAAAACGCCACGGTTCATCGAGTCGATGAAATATCATCTTTCGGCTTTCAAACCTGATCCCTGGACCGAATAATTTGACAAAACGTTGTTTCATGCTATTATGGGGTTGCCAGTGGACAAAATTCGGCTCCACGCCGTGTAATTATCTGACTGCGGTCAGTTCAGTTCTATATCCCTGGCGAGTCATTTTCCAGAGCCGCTAATGTCAGCGGCTTTTTCTGCGTGTAATACACGCCATAAGGGGTCTTACGAGTATCATCCAGATCATATACCAGCCGAAATGCTGTCCAGAGCAACTCCACATAACGGTCTTCACGGCGCTCATAGAAACGTTGCAATGCCCACAAGAAGTAATCAACTGCTTGCATCCAGACTATAATAACATCACCTGAGCAGCTCCATCTCAAGGAAACCCATTATGCCCTCCACCACCTGCCGCACACAAGATCACCAGCTTTTCCTGGAATCCCCCTCTCTTACCCTCCAGTATAACCTCCTGAATGGCTGCCTGAGCCTCAGCCCCGCTGGCAGAACCTACCCGCGCCTGGATGGCGCCCGCGTGGGGCTGCGCGCCGCCCTGGCGGGTCAACCGCCAGTCTTCATCCAGGAACTGGATCCCCCACAGGCAGTAGAACAGCACGCTTTTCAAGATATTCACGGATCGGGGTTAGAGCTTTGCGTAAGAGGTGGAGCAAAGGGCTTTCCGCTCGCGCCGGGGCTGACTTTTAGGCTGTATGAGCAGCAGCCCTTCCTGCTGCTGCGCCTGGCAGTCCAGAACCTGGGCGCCCAGCCCCTGCACATTCACGAGTTCTCCCTGCTGCAAGCCGGGCATGACAATCACGGGCAGGTGCGCTTCGGCGCGCAGGCGCAGATGCTCAGCTTCTTCAAGGTCGGCTGGCACGATTGGGTCTATTCCGGGCTGCGGCACGGGGATCAAAAGGATATCACCACTCGCCTGGGTTTAATCGCTGGTAAGATGGTCTTCAACCCCGCCCTGCCCATCGGGCGCAGGCGGGGCGAGTTCTGGGGCGAGGGCTGGGGCCTGCTGACCGACCAGAAAGCCGCCCTCCTGGCGGGCTTTGTCTCCACCGCTGACCAGTTCGGCGTCCTGCACGCCGACTGCAGCCCGCGGCGCAATGCTTTCTCCTTAATTGCCCAGGCCGATGGCATCGCCCTCCAGCCGGGCGCAGAGCTGGCCTCCGAATGGGGCTATCTCCAGTTCATCGACCTGCCCGCCTTCGACCCAGCCGCAGATTTCACCCAGGCCGTGGCCCGCCAGATGCAGCCCCGCCTGCCCGCTGCCCCGCCCTCCGCCAAGTGGAACCACTGGTACCATTTCTTTGAAAATATCAGCGAAGACCTCTTCCTGGCCAACCTTGAAGCCATCGACCGCCTGCAGGACACCCTCCCCTTCCGCACCGTCCAGCTGGATGACGGCTACCAGTCAGCCTGGGGGGATTGGGATACCTGCAATGCCAAATTCCCGCACGGGCTGGCTTATCTGGCAGAACAGGTGCGCCGGAAGGGCTACACCCCCGGCCTGTGGCTGGCGCCCTTCGTAGTCGATCCCCGCTCCCGCCTGGCGCAGCAGCATCCGGACTGGCTGGTCAGAGATAACCGGGGCAAGCCCATGCGCAGTGGATTCTTCACCCATAATTGGGGCTGCGCCCTCGACGCCAGCCATCCCGCCGTTTTGGATCACCTGCGGGCGCTGATGGACAAGATCGTTCACCAGTGGGGCTTCGGCTTCGTCAAGACCGATTTTGTCTACGCTGGCGCCCTGCCCGGCCTGCGCTGTAATCCCAACCTGACCCGCGCCCAGGTCTTCCGCCAGGGCATGCAGGCCATCCGCCAGGGGCTTGGCGACGAGACCTTCCTGCTCGGCTGCGGCTGCCCCTTCGGCCCGGCCATCGGCATCGTGGACGCCATGCGCGTCGGCCCCGATACCGCCCCCGCTTGGTTTCCTCACCTTTGGAATATCCCCTGGGCGGGCCGCTTGATCCGCAGCGAGCGCTCCGTCGCCAGCCTGCGCAACAACGTTCGCCACACCCTCGGCCTGAGCGCGCTGCACCGCCGCTGGTGGTGGAGCGACCCGGACTGCCTGATGGCGCGCGATCAAGATACCCGCCTGAGCGAAGCTGAAGTCATCAGCAGCCTCAGTCTGGTGGGGCTGAGCGGCGGCCTGCTGATCAACAGCGACGATCTCACCCGCCTCAGCCCGCAACGCCAGCAGCTGGTCAGCCTGCTGACGCCCATCCTGAGCCCTGGAGGCCAGCCGCTGGACTGGCTGGAGCGCGAGATGCCCGAGATTTACGACCTGCCCATGCGCCAGCCCTGGGGAGACTGGCAGGTGGTCGCCATCTTCAACTGGCAGGATCAACCCGCCGCGCCCCGTCTGCCGGTCGAGCGTCTGGGCTTCAAGCCGGACGAAGACCTGCATGTTTTCGACTTCTGGCAGCGCACTTACCACCAGCACCAGGGCGCGACCATCTCGCTGGGAGAGATCCCCCCCCACGGCTGCCGTCTGCTGCGCCTCTGCCGCCTGGATGGACGGCCGCGCCTGGTAGGCAGCACCCTGCACATCACCCAGGGCGGCGAAATCCGCGCCTGCCAGGCAGGTGAAGATGCCTTCGAGATAGATTTTGCCGACCTGGAGCGCAAAGTTGAAGGGGAAATCTGGCTGGCCCTGCCCTGGGCGTCCGCCAGGGCTCGCCTCAACACTGAGCCGGTCAGCCTTTCAGCCGGCTTAGGAGCGACCGGCGCGGCACTGCATCTGTATAAAATCAGCCTGGGTTTCCAGGGCGCCGCCCGTTTGGTTATCCTGCCGGGTTGAGCTTCGCCAGGACAGCCCGGTAGGTCTCCAGGATCTGCTCGTAGGGATCATCAAACTCAAGCGTGGTGAAATGCCCCCCCACGCGTGGGTGCAGCAAGTCCAGCGGGATCAGCCCATCCCACGAGTAGGCCAGCTGCGGAAAGGCGCCGCGACCGGCTGTGCGGATAGCGGTCACCCCTCGCTTGCCGCAGGCTTCGGCAAACCGCAAGAAAGACTCGCTCAAACCTGTCCCCGGCTGCCCCACCGCCACGCTTAAAGACTGCAGGTTGGCAGGCGCCAGCCAGCGCAGGTAGCCCTCAGGCACTTCCATCAGATCGGCCACCGGCCGCACCACGATCACCCGACCCTGGCAGTCGTTGACCTGGGCGCGCACCCCCGCCTCCCCAAGGGTCCGCCGGTCGACCGCCACCAGGAACTCATCCTCATAGCCAGACAAGACCTGCACCTGCGAAGTCTTCTCCAGCTGTTTATAGCGATCAAAGCGGTCATGCAGCAGCTGGCGCGGCCAGGCGCCGCGCGGCAGAGCAGCCGCCAGCATGCGCATCTGCGCCGCCAGCCGTTCAGCATACTCCACCGCGCTGTAACCGGCCCGGCCGCTCTCTTCGACAAAATGCACACGAGAAGAAAGACAGCCGTTCTGGTCCCAAAAAACCGAATCCAGCGCCGCCAGCAGGCTGACAATATCCACCAGCAGCATCCCAGAGCCAGCCTCGAGCAGATTTTTCTGCAGCACTTCCCGTCCGATCACCGAGAAGCTGACTTTATGCCCGTGGGCGTGAAAACGCATCGGACGGAGCGGCGGCGAAGGCGTCCCCTTCGATTTGTTCGCCAGGAACTGCCTGGCGCGGAGATTGTAGGCTCGTTCGACCTGTGCCCGGATTTGGGTGATGGTCTCATCGCTGGCAGCCGCGATCACCACCTCCGCCTCACCCAGCAGCACCTCCTGCACCGCCGCATCTTCATAATCCCACACCAGCACTGCCAGGGTTGACAGCAGGTCAGGGTCAACCTGCTCCAGCGCGCCCAGCATCAGCGGGGCAAAAATCGGTTCCAGGCGCGAGTTTTTGACGATCACCACCGGGGGCGGTTCGCCTGCCAGGGTGGTGGAGAGGGACAGCAAAGCGATCAGCATGGCTGTCCCAGGCACATTCCCCGCCCCATATCCTACTGCCAGTGCAGGGTAGTCCGGCGGAGCAAAGATGGGGTAATCATCGCGGATCGAAAACGTCCCCAGACGCGACCGCCAGCCTGGCGCGGGGAAAAACCGCAGCCTCCCCGGCAGGCCGGGCATGCTCTGCCAGGCTCGCGTCGCCCGGTGGGTGGGCTGCAGGGAAAGCGCCGCCGGCAGCTGCTCGAGTGACATCAATTGCAGCGCCTCCAGAGTGAACTGAATCATTTCTGTTGAGTAGCCAGTGTACCCCGGGATGAACTGCAGCGCCATCTGCCGGGTCGGATCGGTTGGCTCAGCCAGTCGCTCCCCAACGACCTGCAGAGCAGCCTGCAGCCGCCGCCAGAACTCATCCCCTTGTGGGGCGCTTCGGCGGTTCTCGTTCAATCTCCCCAGCAGCGTCTTCCACTGCCCTGGCCCCCACAGCGGCCAACTTGCGCTGATCGCGCCAGCATGGCCGGGCTGGCTAGGCCGCCCGGAGGCAAATGACAGGCTTGCGTATCCATTCAGGGGCTGCCCCAACTCTTCTCTCAGCCGCTGCGGCAGCCAAAACCCGTCCATCACCTCTGGCGCGTGCATTCCCTCAGCAGCCATTGTTAAGGCCAGACGGTCCGATCATACCTGCGCCGCGCAGCCCGCCTCGTCCAGCAGGTCAACCCGCCGGATGGTGCCTTGAACGATATATGCACCCGATTCACCACAGGGACAGGCATAATCCGGGTGCTCCAGGCAGGTCCCATTGACCAGCCTGACCCGATCAGCAGATTTGAAAAACGCCGGGAACAGGCTTCCGCCGCCAAAGGGGTCGAAAAATGCCAGCAAGCCAGTGCTGTCCGGAGTTTCCTGCAAGCGATCATCCTCATCCAGGACAGCCGCATAAATCCAGGGGGGAATATGGTAGTTGCCCTGCGAACACTGCATGGCCGCCCAGTTGCCTTCCGCCATGCCATACACATCTCGGAAGGGGACAGGCTGGCCATCGACAATCTGGATTGCCGCCTCCAGATCAGTCAGGATTTGTTCAGGGGTGTAAGCATACAGTTCCTTAAACCCGCCGCCTGTCCCCAGCAGGCTGCCCGGAGCCAGGCGCAGGGCGCGCCCGCTCCTCTGGAAGTGCAGCGCCACGTCGTGCAGCTGCGCCAGGCCTCCAAAAAGCAGCACCCTTTCGCCCTCCGCTTCAGATCTCTCCAGTAGTTCGACCGTCAGATGGGTGGCGCGCGGGGTGACATATTTTTCATTCATCCAGTTCATAAAGGGATTCATCCAGCGGCGCTCCACATAGCCGCGCCAGCCGGAGCGGAATGTCCGCCCGGCCCGCACCCGCACCTGATCCGGGTAAGCCGGGAATGGGATGGTGAAATGTGTACGTTCAGGCGGGATGCCCACCCGCTTCACACTGAAGCCCACCATGCGCGCCATGGCGATGCGCGTGTCGCCCGGCATGATGAATATTGCCCGGTGATCGGCCAGCCTGCCCAAATAGCGTTGAAAAGACAGGTAAAAGCTCTCCACTGTGCGCTGGATGCTGTCCTGGTCCCGTATCATGATCGTCGAGCGGCCCGAAGTGCCGCTGGAAGTGGACACCTCCAGCCCATAGTCGGCGTAGATGCGTTCGAAATCCTGCAGCAGCGCTTCCAGCGAAGCATAACGCTGGCGAAACTGCTGAAAGCGCTGGCGAGGCAGCTCGATGGAAATCTGGTCGGCTGCCCAGGCGAGAAATGCCTCTGGCTTGTCCTGCGGAAATGGCGTACCCAGCAGATCGATATACGACTTGAAGGTCTGAGCGGTGGGCCGCAGCAAGCGCGGTAGTTCGGCGATGCTGGCGGAAGGGCCAACCCCGCGCGCTGAGACGGTATCCCGATACGCCCGGTTGTGCTGGTAATGCCGGGCGTGCCCTTCCAGGATAGCCTCGAGTAAAACCTTCCTCCTTTGCGCTGGCGAAATATCCCAGAAATCCGCCAGCGCGGCAGGGCCAGATATCTGCCCAGCTTCCACTGGAGAATGCGCTGCAGCCGTTGACTCAGATATCATCACATCCAACCCATCCCGGTTGATCCGGTTTCGCCTGGGCTGGCCTTCCATTCAGAACGCCAGCCTCCCCATCCCAACCGGACTGGCTGATCAGTCTGACTCTCCCGCCAGCATCTTCCGCAAGCGGACCTCAGCCTGAGCCTGCGGGCTGTCATCCATGGTCATCCCCATTGCAATGGACAGCATCGGGTAGCCTGCCTGCCGCTCCGCCTGGAACTGGCGCGCAAATTCGCCGCTGCGAATGTTCTGCATGGTCTGGCGAAAACGGTCACTCAGATCCGACTGGAGCAGCTGCATTGTGCGCACATAACCGCCGTACAGAGCCGTCGGGCCGTGCACCTTGGCTGCCCGGTAAAAGCCCTCCGTGCAGAAGGAGCGAAAGACCATTTCCATTTCCTCGGACATGTACATTTCTAGCACCATCGCTTCTTCCGGGATGCCCGCCTCCACCCCCAGGCCAAAGGCATTCATCATTGAAACCCCAATTGCCGCGCCCACCGTCTGCTCCACCAGCAGATCCAGATCAGCTTCTCCGCTGGCAGACAGTTCCAGCGCGCCGGCCTTCAGGATGCCCGTCGCCTCTGCCAACCCCAACAGGCGCTTCCAGGCTTTCCCGCTGGCTTCCTGCTCAACCGACACAAAAGCATAGAAACCCTGGCCGTTCAAAAATCGCTGTCGTGCGTTCTCGCCGGCCATGCGCGGGGCTAACATCAGCACATCCACCCCGGCTGGCGGGGTGATTAAACCATAGGCCAGGTCGTATCCTGAAGCAAAAACAATGGCCGATCGGGGCTTCAGGTGTGGGGCAATGCCTGTGGCAAAGATATCCGGGATCACCTCGTCGGGCAGCAAAACCAGGATGATATCCGCCTGAGCAGTCGCTTGCTCGGGAGAAAGCACGGAGAATCCTTCGGAACGCGCCTGGTCAGCATATTCATCGGCAATATTGCCAATCACCAGCCCTTCCACGCCGGAGTCGCGCAAATTCAGGGCAAAGGGCCGGCCCAGGTGACCATAGCCCAGGATAGCAATACGCTCGCCTTTGAGGGCATCCACTGGGGCATCTTTGGTTGTAAAACAGCGAATTGGGTTTTGAGAGGTCATGATTTTTGCTCCTTATTTAAATTATCTGATTGTATCAAAGAATAGATCAATCCAGTGTAAGGTAAAATAGATTAGAGAGAAACCATCGTCTGTTTTCTCCCAAGATCCGCCTGCATCGCGTCTATTTTGGAGATAATGCTATGACCGAGAATCACCCCGACCTGGCCCGCATCCTGATCACCCCCGAGGCTATTGCCGCCCGTGTCAAAGAGATGGCGGAACAAATCTCTTCCGATTTCCGCCATGTTGAGCGCTTATATATGATTGGCATCCTCAAAGGCGCTTTCATCTTCCTGGCTGACCTGACGCGGGAAATGCACTTTCCGCATGTGGTGGATTTTATGGCTCTCTCGAGCTATGGCAGGACCACCGAATCGGGCGCGGTGCGCATCCTGATGGATCTGCGCGAGCCGATCGATGGGCAGCATGTGATCATTGTCGAAGATATTGTCGACAGCGGGCATACCCTCAGCTATCTGCAGCGCGTCCTGGCAGGGCGCAATCCAGCCTCCCTGCATACCTGCGCTCTGGTGCGCAAGCTGCGCCCTGGCTTGAACGTGCAGGTCGATTACCTGGGTTTTGATATCCCGGATGTCTGGGTAGTCGGCTACGGTCTGGACTACGCCGACCTATATCGCACCCTGCCGTGTGTGGCTGAGTTGAAGAAAGAAGTTTACTCAAAATAACCCACCCAGGTTGATCCTGCGCGCTGCTGAATCGTGCTAAAATAGAGCTGCGAGGTAGTACAGCACCATGAGCGATCTTCCCCCCATCCAACCCCTGGAACGCAATCCGGTCACCTATGCGCGCCACCGCCAGGAGGTGTTATGGCAGATCACCATACCGGTCCTGGCAGGAGTCATCCTCCTGCTGGCGCTGGGCATCCTGGCAGCCGTGCTTGGCACCGCCAACGATCAAAGCCAGTGGGCGGATATCTCCTTGATCTGGCTGATTGCGCCTACACTCTTCATGGTCTTGATCCTGCTGATCATCACGGCTGGTATTGCCTATGGCGTCATGCGGCTGATTGATGTGCTGCCGTTCTACACTCGCCGGCTGCAAGACTTCTTTATTCTGCTGACCGTGCGGATCAGCCGTCTGGATGATAAAGCGGTTGAACCAGTCCTGCGCCTGAAAACATATCGAGCTTCTCTGAGCTCCCTGGGGCAGCAGGTCAATCGGGCAGGGGACATCCTTCGGAAAATATTCGAGAAAGGTGAAATATGAGCGAACAAGCCCTTCAACAGAGCGAATCTCAAGCCTGGAAACCGAAAGCGTTGGTGATTGGCGCCGTGCTCGGCGCGCTGGTCGGGGCGCTGGCTGCTTATCTATACATCCAAAATACAGAAGAGGATAGCCCTCATGGGGTAACAGCTGGCGAGGGGGTTAAACTGGGTGTATTGGTATTTGGCCTGCTGCGCAGCATTGCCAGCCTGGGTGAGTTAAAACAGTAGAATACTGCACCGCAGCACCTTTATCCTGGCTGCTTACCGCATCATTACTTCAGGGACTGCCCATGAATGACACAGCATGGGCAGTCCCTGATTGTTTCATCACCCCCACGTACAGAATTCAGCCTGACCCTTGACAAAATTCAACCTTCTAGCTAGAATATGAACGAACGTTCATTCATAAGGAGTGCTATCTCATGGAAGAAGTAATCCCGCGTCGAGGTGAACGCACCCGCCTGGAAATCATCCAGGCAGCCCACGACCTGTTCGTCCGCCAGGGCTACCACGGCACCTCCATCCGCCAGATCGCCAGGAGCGCCAACATCGCCCTGGGCGGGCTGTACAACCACTTCGCCGGCAAAGAAGAGGTCTTTCAAGCCGTCTTCCTGGAATATCATCCCTACCGGGAAGTCCTGCCGCTGCTGATGGATGCTCAGGGCCAGACCATCGAGGAGCTGTTACGCGACGCGGCTGAACGCATGGTCACAACCGTCAAGGGACGCCCAGATTTCTTGAACTTGATGTTTATCGAGCTGGTCGAGTTCAAGAGCATTCACACTCAAGATCTGTTCCAACAGCTCTTCCCTTTCGGAATGCAAATCCTGGCCAATATCAAAGTGCGCGGCCAGGGTCAACTGCGCCCGATTCCTGAGCCGATGATCATCCGTTCCTTCTTAGGCCTTTTCTTTAGCTACTACTTGACCGAACTGATCCTGGCCTCAGCCGGCCCGGCCGAATTTCACCACAATGCCATGCAGTACCTGGTCGACATCTATCTGCACGGCATCCTGGCTGCCAGTGATTCTCCCCCCACCCCGGCCTCGACTGCAGCTGCCTCGTAAATACAGAAATTGACTCTCGTTGGAGCGCCTATGAACAATTCTCGCCTGGCTTCTCTCATCCGCAAAGAGTTCATCCAGATTCTGCGCGACCCGCGCACCTTGATCCTGGTTCTGGTCATCCCGATCATGCAGTTGTTTCTGTTGGGCTACGCAGCCACCAACGATGTGCGCAATGTGCCCATGGCCATCTTTGACCAGGATCGCGGCCCGGCGACGCGAGAACTGCTGGACGCCTTCCGCTCCGCTGACTACTTCCTCCTGGCTTATGAGGTCGATTCCGAGCAAGAGCTGCGCCTGCTGATCGACAGCGGTAAAGCCCGTGTGGGGTTAATCATCCCGCCCGACTATACCGCCCAGATCAAGGGCAATGGCTCCGCGCAGGTGGCGTTTATCCTGGATGGCTCTGACCCGACCGTTGCATCCACTGCGCTCTCGGCAGCCCAGATGATCGGTCAAGAACACGCTACCCGCTTGCTGACTGATCGTCTGGTGCGCCGGGGCAGTTCAGATTCTTTCCAACCTCCTGTTCAGATCATCCCCCAGGTCTGGTATAACCCCGACCTGATCAGCGCCTATTTCATGATCCCGGGCGTGATCGGCATGATCTTGTTTGCCCTGACTTCCATCCTGACCGCTACTGCTGTAGTGCGCGAACGCGAGCGCGGCACAATCGAGCAGTTGATCGTCACCCCCATTCGCCCCTGGGAGCTGGTGGTGGGCAAGATCCTGCCCTATGTCGTGCTGGCTTTCCTCAACATGTTGGAGGTGCTGGCGATTGGGCACTGGTGGTTCAAGGTGCCAGTGCGCGGCGACCTGGGGCTGATTCTGCTGCTCTCGGGTTTGTTCCTGCTCACCAGCCTGGGCATCGGCCTGCTGGCTTCGACCTTTGCCAATACACAGCAAGAAGCCATGCTCAGCGTGTGGATGATACTCCTGCCCAGCCTCTTTCTCTCCGGCTTCTTCTTCCCCCTGGAGGCGATGCCAGTGGTTCTGCAGTGGGTCTCCTATTTCATGCCCTTGCGCTACTACCTGGTCATCATCCGTTCCTTGCTCCTCAAAGATGTGGGCGTTTGGGCGTTGAGAAATGAAGTCATTGCCCTGATCATATTTGGCGTGGCGCTGATGACGGCTGCTTCGCTGCGTTTTCGTAAACGACTGGATTGACTTGTAGCAAATACAAGGAGGCTTCAATGGACGACAAAAAACACATTCCGAATCGAAAAATGATCATTATCCCGCTGCTGGTCATCCTGGCCCTGGCAGCCACGGCAGCTGTCGTATGGGCGCAGAGAAACCATAATTCCAATGAGCCGCTGACAGCCTCCGGCACGGTGGAGGCGGTGGAGATCTTGGTCTCCCCAGAGCTGTCCGGGCGAGTAGCCGATGTTCTGGTAAACCAGGGTGACTTGGTGCAGGCGGGCGACCCGCTGATAAGACTGGACGATGAACTGCTGCAGTCGCAGCGCCAGCGAGCCGTCTCAGCTCTGGAGGCAGCCCGTTCTGGTCTCGTCACCGCGCAGGCCGGGTTGGAAATCGCCCAGGCCTCGCTGCGTCTGGCGCAAATCAGCATCGAGGCCTCCCAGGTGCAGTATGATATCACCTTAAATGCTGCCCGTCAGGCTGATCTGGCTGCTCGAACCAAGGCCTGGAAAGATAAAATCCCCAGCGAGTTCGACCAGCCTGTCTGGTATTTTAACCAGGCCGAAGAAATCTCCGCCGCCCAGGTCGAAGTGCAGGCCGCCAGCGATGTGCTGACAGCCGAGCAGGCCAACTATGAGACGGTGGTACAAAAAGTCACCAACGATGATCTGAAAGCCGCCGAAGAGCGTCTCTCCAGGGCGCGGACAGCCTTCCTGGTCGCCGAGGACGTGTACGACCGGGCCAAGGGCCAGAGCAATCAGGAAATGCGCGACTACGCCGAAAGCCTCTATGATGCCGCTGAGGCAGACCTCGAAGCCGCCCAGAAGGATTATGACAAGATGCTCTCCGAAACAGCCTCCGATGAGGTGCTGGAAGCCCGCGCCCGCCTGGCAGTCGCCCAGGAGCGCTACGATACGGCCCTCGATCACTTGAACAGCCTGCTCACCGGCAATGATTCACTGCAGGTGCGCGCCGCCCGGATTGGTCTGCAGCAGGCCCAGGCAAACGCCGAGCAGACTCAGATAGGCGTAAAACAGGCTCAGGCCAAACTCGACCAGGCTGAAAAAGCTGTTGCCCAGGCGCAGGCCGAACTCGACCTGATGGATGTTCAGATTAAGAAATTGACTGTCTATGCCTCCACTTCCGGTGTCATCCTCAGCCGAGATGTCGAACCGGGCGAAGTGATCCAGGCCGGGGCTTCGGTGTTGTCCATCGGTCTGCTGGACCAGATGACCATCACGGTTTATCTTCCAGAAGACCAATACGGGAAAATCAAGCTGGGCGAGCAGGCCCGCGTTACCGTGGATTCTTTCCCCGGGCAGTCCTTCATCGCCGCCGTCACGCACATCGCCGACCGGGCGGAATTTACCCCACGCAACGTACAGACCGCCGAAGGGCGCAGAACCACTGTATTTGCCATCAAGCTGGCCATCTCTGAAGAGGCCAGCGCCAGCGGCAAGCTCAAACCCGGCATGCCTGCCGATGTCCGCTTTTCAGAACCATAAAGAGACGCCAGCGTGTTGCCATGACAGATGCTGATATAGCCCGCCTTGTGCCACCCCTGATCGAAGCTTTCCATCTCAGGAAAACCTGGCATAACCCTGTTTCGCATGGGCAGACCGTTGCCGCCGATAATGTCAGCCTGTCCATCGCCGCCGGCGAGATTTATGGCCTGGTCGGCCCGGATGGGGCCGGCAAAACCACGGTTATGCGCCTGCTGTGCGGGGCTTATCAGCCTGACCAGATCACAGGCGGCTCAGAAACACAGGTCATTCGCCTGGCTGGCAATGATCTGTTCCGCCACCCAGAGCAGGCCCGCGCCCAAATCGGCTACCTCCCGCAGCGCTTTTCCCTCTATGAAGAATTAACTGTGATGGAAAACCTGCGCTTTTTCGCCGAGGTGCGCGGTCTGCGCCCCGCAGAGTGGCGGCCGCGCTGCATGGAAATCCTGGCTTTTGTTGGCCTGGATCCTTATCTCGACCGCCGGGCGGGCTATCTTTCCGGCGGCATGCGGCAAAAACTGGGCCTGGCCGCGGCCCTGGTGCATCGCCCACCGATCCTGCTGCTCGATGAGCCCACTACCGGCGTCGATCCGGTCACCCGGCAGGATTTCTGGCAGCTCATCATCCACCTGGTTGGGCAGCAAAATGCCAACACGGCCGTCCTGGTCAGCACCCCCTACATGGATGAGGCCGCCCGCTGCACACGCATCGGCTTTATGAACCAGGGGCGCATCATGACAGAAGGCTCCCCCATCGAGCTTTGCTCCCGCCTGGAAGGGCGTATCCTGGAGCTGATCGGTCAGCCGCTCAACCTGCTGCGGCGCACGCTTGCAGAGATGAAACCCGATATCGAAGATGTGCAGATGTTTGGCGATCGCCTGCACCTGCGTGTCAGGCAGGGCCAGGCCGAAGCCATTATCGCCCAACTGCAAGAAATCATTCCCGCCCAGGGGGGCCAGTTGACCCGCCTGCGCCTGATTGCGCCGCAGCTAGAAGATGTGTTTATTGGCATGCTTCAGCCCGCCCCGGAGGTGATCCCATGAAAATGCCCTGGTCGCCCCCGCAGGTTCATCCGGATCAGCCGCCGCTGGATAATCCACCCCAGCCAGATGGGATTGCCATCCATGCCGAAGGGCTGACCCGTTATTTCGGAAATTTTCTGGCCGTCGATCATGTCAGTTTCACCGTCTGGAAAGGCGAAGTGGTGGGATATCTGGGGCCAAACGGCTCAGGCAAAACCACCACCATGCGCATGCTGCTGGGACTGCTCCGGCCCTCCGATGGAACTGCCCAGGTTCTGGGCTACCACGCTTTCCGCCAATCCGAACAGGTGCGCGCCAATGTGGGCTACATGTCGCAGAAATTTGCCCTGTATCATGAACTGACCGTTGCCGAAAACCTGGCTTTTTACGCCGGGGTCTACGGCATCCGCGAGCGTTCTCGCCTGGAAGAAGTGCTCGATCTGGTAGAACTGCGCTCCTTCCGCGACCAGAGAGTCAGCAGCCTGTCGGTGGGTTGGCGTCAGCGCCTGGCTCTGGCCACAGCCATCGTCCACCGGCCGCGGCTGCTGTTTCTGGATGAGCCAACCAGCGGTGTGGATCCACTGGCCCGGCGCGCCTTTTGGGATCTGATTTATAAGCTGGTTGAAGGCGGGGTGACCGCCCTGGTCACCACCCATTATATGGACGAAGCCGAATATTGTGGCCGGGTTGGCATCATGCGCGACGGGCGTTTGCTGGCTCTAGATACGCCCTCTTCACTAAAAACCAATGCGCTTCCGGGCCTGGCCTGGGATGTCTTCGTCACACCGGCATCTCAGGAAGATGAAGGTCTGGCAGCGCCCATCCCGGCGCAGGTGCAGCATGAGACAGCCATACTGGAAAAGCAGCCCCAAATGTTAAAAAACTCAGTCATCCAGGCCATCGAAGTGCTGCAGCGCTGCCCCTGCGTTCTGCGGGTCGGCCTGGTCAGCGACCACCTGCGAGCGATCACACCCGCTGGTGTCACCGCCAACGACCTCGCGAGCGCAATTGCCGCTGCAGACGGGGGTTCTGCCTTCAGCCTGCGGGTAGAACAGGTCGAACCCACCCTGGAAGATGTCTTCTTAGCCCTGGCTGGAAAAGGATAAATTTCAGCGTATAATTCAGTCCAGCATGGAACACGCCCTACCCCGCTTCTTAATCGCCGGACAGCTAACCCGCGACTATATGGTTTTCCCCTCCGGAGAAGCGCTCCTGGATGTGCCCGGCGGGAACGCTTTGTATGCCGCTGTCGGCCTGGCGATCTGGGAACCCGAACCTCCCCCAGCCATCATCGCCCGCGTAGGAGAAGACTACCCTCAGGAATGGCTGGATGATCTCAGCCAACGCGGGCTGGATATGCGCGCCGTGCACATCTTGCCCCAGGCGGTGGATTTGCGTTCTTTCACTGCCTTCCTGGATCGCACCACGCGCGCCTATGATGACCCGGTGGCGCATTTCGCCCGCCTCGGGCTGCCCTTCCCGAAATCTCTGCTGGGCTACCGCCCAACCACCGGCAGCCTGGACAGCCGCACTCGTATGGCCGTCACCTCCCTGCGGCAGGGCGATATCCCGTCTGAATTCATGGATGCCAGCGTGGCTCATTTCTGCCCTGTCGACTACCTGACTCACAGCCTGCTGCCAGCCATGCTGCGCCAGGCTCAGTTCACCACCATCACTCTGGATCCATCCCCCGGCTATATGAACCCCTCTTATTGGGACGATGTGCCCGCCTTGCTCACCGGTCTGACGGCCTTCATGCCCTCCGAAACGGAAATTCGGGCGCTGTTCCATAGCCGCAGCCAGGATTTATGGGAAATGGCAGCCGCCCTGTCCGCCTACGGCTGCGATATCGTGGTTATCAAGTGCGGAGAGCATGGCCAGTTGCTGTATGATCACGCCAGCCGCACCCGCTGGGAGATCCCCGCTTATCCTGCCCGGTTGGTCAACCCCGTGGGCGCGGGGGATGCTTTTTGCGGTGGATTCCTGGCTGGCTATCGCCGCACCTATGACCCGCTCCAGGCTGTTCTGTACGGAAATATCTCAGCCTCCCTGGTTGTCGAAGGCCATCCGCCCTTATTTGCTCTGGATGTACTGCCCGGTTTGCCCGAAGCCCGCAAGGAAGCTCTGCGCCAGACTGTGCGTAAGGTATGACCCTGACAAAAAGCCTCCCCCCCGAACTGATCGAACGCGTTCTGGATCTGGCTGTAGCCATCCAGCAGATTCCTGCCCCTACCTTCAAAGAAAACCAGCGGGCGATGTTCGTTCTGGAAAAATTCCGGTCTGCTGGCCTCCATGACACAGACATCGATGCGACAGGAAACGTTTATGGGCGGCTGCCCGGCGCTTCAACCAGGCGACCACTGGTCGTTTCCGCCCATCTCGACACTGTCTTTCCCGCCTCCACAGACCTCAGCCTGCGGCGATCCCCCGAGCGCATCGATGGCCCAGGCATTGGCGACAATTCAGTCGGGGTTGCGGGCATGTTCGGCCTGCTCTGGGCTCTACAGGAGAGGCCCGCTGCTGCCAGGCTGCCAGGCGATCTCTGGTTGGTCGCCAATGTGGGCGAAGAAGGGCTGGGCAATCTGCGCGGCATGCAGGCTGTCGTCAACCGCTTCGAGGCCCAGCCATTAGTCTACCTGGTGTTAGAAGGGTTGGCCCTGGGCCAGGTCTACCATCGCGGTCTGGCGGTCAGGCGCTACCGCATCAGCATATCAACTTCAGGCGGTCATTCCTGGGTAGATTTTGGGCTGCCCTCCGCTGTCCACGAACTGGCAAAGCTGGTCACCCGCCTGGCCGCGCTGCCCTTACCCGCCAGACCGCGCACCACGCTCAACGTGGGTGTGATCGAGGGCGGCACCAGCGTGAACACGATTGCCCCCACTGCCCACCTGGAATTAGACTTGCGCTCTGAAAGCCCCCAGGCGCTCGAAGAACTGGTCAGCAAGGTGCAAGGGTTGGTTCAGAATGCCCGGCGGGCAGATATCCATGCGCTCATCGAGCCAATCGGTCAGCGCCCAGCCGGCAGGCTCCCCGCCAGCCATCCGCTCATCCAGCTGGCCCGGCGCTGTCTGGAGGCGCAAGGCCTGGATGCCACTGCCGCCATTGGCTCGACGGATGCCAACGAGCCTCTCAGCAGAGGTTATCCATCGGTATGCCTGGGTCTTACCACGGGGTACGGCGCACACACCCTGAACGAATATATCCGCATTGCGCCGCTGCGACAAGGACTGCAGCAGCTGATCATGTTTGTCGAAGGTGTTTTCGCTCTAAAAAGCAGCTTATAACGGAATTAACCAGCGAGGCGCGCCCGGACGTCCAGGGCAAAAGCCCCCTCCTGCAATACACGCAAGGGATTGATTTCGATCTCTGCCAGCTGCGGAAAATCTGCCGCAATCTGCGCCAGGCGCAGCAGAGCCTGCAGTACAGCCGCCCGGTCAACTGGTAGAAAACTGCGAAAACCTGCCAGCTTTCGCCCGGCCCAGGTGCTGCGCAGCAAATATTCAGCCTCTTCTTCCGTCATAGGCGCCAGGGCAAAGGCCACGTCCTTCAACCCCTCCACCTCGATCCCCCCCGACCCAAACATCACCATTGGTCCAAATTGAGCATCCTGGACTGCGCCAATAATCACCTCTTGCCCGGCAGGGATCATCCGCTGGACATCTACCCCCAGGATTTCAGCTTGCGGCCGCGCCCGGCGAGCATTGCCAACCACCTGTTCGAACCCAAGCATAATTTCCTCTGGATCGTGCAGGCTGAGCAGCACACCGCCGACATCCGACTTGTGCGAAATATCCGCCGACGCCACCTTCAGCGCTACCGGCAGCCCCATCTGCTGAGCCTTCTCCACCGCTTCCTGCGGCGTGCGGGCCAAACCGCTGGGCGGGATGGCAATGCCATAGATTTCTAACAGGTGCAGCGCGTCCTCTTGAGCCAGCCAGCCAGCCCCGGCGCCGCCCTGCCCCGCATCCAGATAGCGCTTCAGTATCGCCCGCGCTTGTTCTATCCCCGGAATATTGACCTGCACTGGCGCTTGCTCAGCGCGCTGCAGATACTCAGCTCGCTTAGCCAGCACAGCCAGGGCCGAGGCCGCCCGCTCCGGAAAGCGATACTCGACCACATGCTCAGAACGAAAATGTTCCACAGCTTCCTGAATCAGGCGCTCTCCCATCAAAGTCACCACCACTGGCTTCTCGGAAATATTTATGATTGGGATCAGCGCTTTAGCGACCGCTCCGGCGGCGAACATTGGCGGGGGCGGTACGATCACCATCACCCCGTGCACTCCCGTATCATCCAGCAGAATCTGTAAGCAGCGGGCATACTGATCGGGCGAAGCGGAGGCCAGCATATCCACCGGATTGTGCAGGCTGGCAGCCGCCGGCAGCACCTCGCGCAGGGCCTGGCAAGTATTTTCCTGCAAAGCTGCCAGATTCATGCCATTCGATTCCAGCGCATCCGCCGCGGTCACGCCTGCCCCTCCGGCGTTGGTCAGCACAGCTATAGCGCGCCCCTTGGGCGGCGGGCACCAGGCCAGCGCCCGCGCCCAATCGAACATCTCTTCGCTGGTTTCGGCTCGGATCACTCCTGCCCGGCGAAATGCAGCATTATAAGCGCTCTCCTGCCCGGCCAGCGCCCCGGTGTGTGAAGCCACGGCGCGCTGCCCGCTGGCATAACGGCCCACCTTGAGGGCAATCACAGGCTTCTGCCGGCTGACCCGGCTGGCTTCTTTGACAAAACGCCGCCCATCGCGGATCCCCTCCAGATACAGGTTGATCACCCTGGTAAAGGGATCCGCCGCTGCTGGCGCCAGCATATCTGTCTCGTTGACATCTGCCTGGTTGCCCAGGCTTACCAGCCTGGACAGGCCAAAGTCATGCCCGCGCGCCCAATCAATCACCGCTGCACAGATGGCCCCCGAGTGGGATAAATAAGCCACATCGCCTGGGGGCGGTCCCGGGGGCGGCAGGAAGGTGGCGTTCATCGGCATATGAGTATCCAGCAAGCCGATGCAGTTCGGTCCAATCAGGCGCATACCATAAGATTGAGCGATTTGAAGGCATTCCTCCTCCAACGCCGCCCCCTCCGGCCCGGTCTCTCGGAAGCCGCCCGAACCGATCACGGCTGCTTTCAGACCGCGCCCGCCGCAATCATGCAAAGCCTGCGGCACCATCGCAGCGGGGATCAATAGAAAAGCCAGGTCAACCGGCTCGGGCACCTGGGCCATGTTGGAGTACACTGGTCTACCCAACAGGCTGCCGCCGCGCGGGTTGACGAAGTGCACTGCCCCCGGGTAATTGCTGTGCACCAGGTTGCGCGCCAGCCCATAGCCCAGCTTGGTGGAGTCTTGTGAGGCGCCCACTACCGCAATACCGCGTGGGGTAAAGAATGGAGTTAAAGTCGAAGAATCCATGGCATCACCTGGCTGTGAACTGCTGTGCTTCCAAACGGTTAATGCTCCACCGGCAGAATTACGGTGAAAGTGCTGCCTGCCCCCACCTGGCTCTCAACCCGGATATACCCACCGTGCTGGCTGATGATGCGGTGGCTGACCGCCAATCCCAGGCCCGTGCCGCGACCAGGAGCCTTGGTGGTATAAAACGGCTCAAAAATGCGCGTCAGGTTTTCCGCAGGTATCCCTTTGCCATTGTCGCTCACAACAACCCGGATTTCTCTGCCCTGCAAACAGGTGTTCACCTGAATCTGTCCGCTGGGCTTATCCAGTGAGTCGATCGCATTCAGCAGCAGGTTTAGCCACACGCTCTGCAGTTGATCCGCGCTGGCGAGTATGGAAGGCAGGTCTTGATCCGCATGATACGTCAGGCTGGCGCCGCGAGAAATCAGTTCGTGCTGGATCAGTTCCAAAGCCCTGCGCAGGGTTTCGTTGAGATCTGTAACCCCCAGATAATACTGTTCCTTGCGGGCGAAATCAAGCAGGTTGCGCACCACCTGAGCGGCGCGCGCCCCGGCGCGGGCAATCAACTCAACCGATTCCTGCAGGTCGTCGTTCGGCGGCAGTTCACGGTGCAGGATCTGGGCATTGGCAATAATCGCAGTCAGAGGGTTGTTGATCTCGTGGGCAATTCCTGCCGCCAGTTGTCCGACCGCGGCCAGCTTTTCGGACTGGGTCAGGATCGCCTCCAGGCGGCGTTTCTCAGTGATATCCTGTTCCAGGATGATCGCCTGTCCGGTTGCCCCATGATGGTGAACTTCTTGGATCGGGTAGGCAAAAATCTCCCATTCGGTAGGCTCATCGCTGCGTTGGAGTTCATTTTTCCAACGCCGCTCCTGCCATTGGGTGCCCAGCCCCTCCCTCAGGGTCTCTGCCACCCGGCAGCCTGAACAAGGCTCGCTGCGACCGAACAAAGCCTGGTAGCATACTTTCCCGACCAGCGCCTCCGGCGGCTGCCCTGCGAGCTGGGCGCGGCTCTGATTGATGGCCTTCAGGCTGTATTCGCTGTCGACAATATACAAGTTAACCGGCAGATGGTCGAACAGCGCCTGCAAAATATTCTGTGCTGCAGCCGCCTCCCATTGGCTGGCTTCCCGGTCAGCGCGCGCCACTTTCAAATCCTGGGCCTGACGGGCGTAAAACAGAATACTGGCTGCCATTTCACCAATGTTAGCCAGCAATACCTGCTCCTGCTTGGATAAAGCAGCCCCGCCAGCAGACGGTATGCGGTGTTGATTGACAGCCTGGATCGCCCCCAGCAATCGCTCGCCTGCCATTATCGGAATGCAGACCAGCGCGTGAATATCGCCGGCGGACGCGGCCAGATCTACCCAAACATCGCTCTCAGGGTCAAAGCGCGCGTCGTTCTGGGGATCATCGGTGAATACGATCTGTCTGCTGACCAGGCTTTCACGCAGCAAACCCCTGCCCTGGCAGGGCAGGACATGGTAAGTCCAATCCAATTCATCTGATAATGGGTCTTTTACAGCCGCCGCTGTGCGGATGACCCAGGAAGCCTCCCCCGTTTCTGCCTCCGGTTCGCACTCCCCGGAAGCGGAGCTTGAATCCTCGCCCGACTGGAAAACATGGCTGCCATCCTCAATCAACACCATGACAGCCGCCTGCGCGCCTAACATCTGGCATACGCTCCGCAAAATGCGGGCAGGCACAGCGGTCAGCTCGCTCATTTCAGCGCTCAGAACATCCTCGTCAAACGCGGTCTGCATGTGTACTGATCATATAACCACGCCCAGGCACGGTGCAGATAAAGGTGGGCGACTGTGGATCGTTTTCGATCCGCTCCCGCAGGGTCTTGATATGAACGCGCACCAGGTCAGGGCTGCCTCTTCCCGAAGGATAATCCCAGATCTCATCCAACAGGCGGGAAGGCGAAAAAGTCTCATCTGGGTGAGTCATCAAATGATATAACAGGTCAAATTGCAAGGGTGTCAGCCGCACCTTCCCCCGCTCAGGAGTTTGCAGCTCATAGGTGTGGGTATCCAGCACAAACCCCCCCACCTCCAGCTGAGAAACATGCCGCGCCCGAGCGCTCGCGCCGTTGAACACTGCACTCCGGCTGGCGCCCTCCGCGCTGAAAACTGTGCTCTCGGCGGTTGCCCCGTAAAACGGTTCTTCACCTCCCGTCTCGGCATAGTCCTCTTCTGCCAGCGGGTTCAGGCGCCGCGTTCGGCGTAATATCGCCTGCACTCGCATAATCAGCTCATTCACATTAAAAGGTTTGCACAGATAGTCATCGCCCCCCGCCAGGAAGCCCGCAATCTTATCCTGCACTTTGACTTTGGCCGTTAAGAAAAGAATCGGGACATTGACGAGTTGAACGTCTCGGCGCATCTCCCGGCACACCGCGTAGCCATCCATATCTGGCATGATTATGTCCAGGATCACCAGGTCCGGCGGCTGCTGGCGCGCCAGGTGCAGCCCTTTGTCGCCCCTGCTGGCCAGGAGCACATGGAACTCATCGCCGCTCAAGCTGCGCTCGATCGTTCGGGCTACGAGATAATCGTCTTCGATAACTAATATATTGGCAGGCTCCACCTCACACCTCAACAGGCAGGGTGACACGAAAGATTGTATCACGGTCGGGAGCACTCTCGGCGACAATCTGCCCACCATGCTGGCGGACAATCTCCCGGCAGATGCTCAATTCCAGACCCGTACCACGACCAATCGTCGCGCCAATAAAATTCGGCTCAAAGATAATCGCCAGCTGCTCGGCAGGGATAGTCTTTCCATCATCACGCACTTCGACCACCACATAGCTGTTCTGCGCCAGGCGATTGGCGCCCGCTGGGCTGCTCTTGTCCGCTGCGATCGCCTGGGCAGGATCAGACCTGCCAATCCCGGAGAAAATTGCCTCTCGGGGCCCGCTCATTGACGATTCCAATCTAGATTGGATGCAAATGGTGTGCCCAATTCCATCTGTGCAGGCATCGCGCGCCAGTAATAATAGATTAACCCACACATTCTCCAACTGTCGCGGGTGCCCCAGCAGCGGTGGCAGGGCCTCTCCCAGTTGGACATCCAGCCGGCAGCCGCTGGTTTCAATGTGCGTGCTGACCATCCCCAGGGCGCGGTGGATCGTGTCATTAACAGAAAACGAAGTCAGCGAATCGGTAGACGGGCGCGAGAACTCCATCAGGCGCTGGACGACCTGCTGCAGACGCCAGCCAGCCTGTTCAATCGCCTCTGCCGAATCCCGTCCAGACCCATCCGGCGGCAAACTGCGCAGCAAGATTTGAGCATCGGCGATAATCGTGGTCAGTGGGTTGTAAATCTGGTGGGCCACACCCGAGGCCATCTCGCCGATCGTAGTCAGCCGGGCTGCCTGCACCAGTTGCGTTTGAGCCGCCCGGATTTGGGCTTCCATATTCTTATGATCCGTGATGTCCCGCTCCATCGACTGGAATTCAAAGATATGCCCCTGTTCATCCAGAATAGCCCGATCCGTGCGCTGCAGCCAACGCATCCCCTTCGAGGGGATATTCACCAGATGCTCCATCGTGGACACAGGCTTCGCCGGGTTAAATGAGACCAGGTGCTGGATCATACGCTGGCGTTCGGTCTCCGGCACAAAAAACAAATAGTTCATGCCGATCAATTCCTGGCGCGTTTTACCAAAGTACTCGCAGAACATCTCATTGACATATGTCAGAGTGCCATTTGGCTTGAACCGGCAGATCATCTCGGTCTGGTAGTCTTCAACGATCGCCCGGTAGCGCGCTTCACTCTCGCGCAGGGCTTGCTCCGCCTCCACACGACGGGTAATATCATGTAAGACATCCATATAACCGATCAGGCGATTGCCCGCCTGGGTGTCTCGTAGAGCCGAGAGGCGCGAACTGACCCAGACCGTTTTCCCCTCTCGATTGGTAAATTTGCGCACAATATGCTGGCTGGGCATATCTTCTTTAGGAGGCACAATCGAGGGGGTGAATGCTGGCAGGTAATACTGCGCCACCGGGCGTCCCAGCCGCTCATCGGCGCTCCAACCGAACAGATGCGCGGCAGCCGGGTTCCAATAGGTGATCCGTCCAGACATATCCCACACCACGATGGCGTCCCGCACATTGTTCAGCAGCATCGCCTGGTAGCGAATCTGATCCAACGAACGCTTGACAGATTGCTGCAGTTGGAACGCCCGCAGGGTTTTGCGAATGGTCGCCGGAAGGGTAACAAGGTAGTCGCCGCTCTTGATCAAATACTCAGCCGCGCCGCGCTGCATCGCTTCGACAGCAATGCGCTCATTCCCCTGTCCGGTCACCATCACCACAGGGACTTCAAATCCTCGCTGCTTTAATTGATCCAGGGCATCCAGGCCAGTGCCATCGGGCAGCTTGTAATCCAGAACGATGATATCAAAATGCTCTTCATCGAGCAATCGCCACAGGTTATAGATATTGGGGGCGTGGGCAACTTCGTTAAATCCCGAGAGACGCAGAAATTCGCGCAGCATTTCTGCCTGTTCGACATCGTCATCTACAATCAGAACCCGGTAAGGGTGCTCTTTACCGTCTGCAGCGCTCATCCTGGCCCAGGGCGACACTCAAGACCTACTGGTCTGCCAACTGCCTCTCAGCGACACCTACCATTCACCAGGCGTGTCACTACTTCGCCAGTACCCAAAGGCGTCAACCCTGCCGTAAGCATAGTCGCAGCAGGTCGAAATTTCCATAAAATGTCTGTAAAGAATCTATCGGCTCTTTTGTGAAGCAGATGTTTCTACGGGGAGTGTGGGGCCAGGCTATCGACCAGCACAATATAAAAAGTATACGGATCGCTCGGAAAATAATGGTAAACCCGGCGTTCAGGGAATTGAGCCGCGACCTGGTTATCCACTACAGCGCCGCGCGAGATGATAAAAATAAACGGGGTGTCCAAAAAAGGTGTCTGCAGTTCCAGCAGCCGGCCATATTCGATCCAATCCTCGGCCGGGTGGACAATGATCAGCGCCGGGGTGTACTGCTGCACCGAGGCGCTCTGGAAAGGCAGCAGGTGTGAACGCTGCACATCGTAAAGGCCAAACATCCCCCTCAGGCGAAGCGGCGTGTAAAAAACCAGGTTGAGCGCCACCAGCAGCCCCACCAGCGCAGTGACCCAAAGCGGGCGCATGTTTTGGAAGCCCTCCGATATCGTTCTGTGCCAGCTTCCATACCAGCCGGATTTGAGCGCGAGCTGCGATCCAGGCCGGGTAGACCAGCCCGCCAGCAGGGCGATGCCCGCCGCGCTGAAGATCGTCAGGCTGTAGAGGCTCTCAAAGAAGTAGCGCGGCCCAAACAGCGACGAGCCAATCCAGTAGGCCAGATAGACCGTTCCCAGGCTCAGCGGCGCCCCTGCCAGCAGGAGGGCCGGCAGGCAGTCCCTCCCCGACCGCAAGAGTATCCCCAAATCCCTTGGCCTGAAATACAGGAACAGCACCGCCAGCAAGCCAAAAGGCAGGAAAATCCACGAATGCGATCCCCAGCCAAACAAATCGCGCCCCCCTACCCACAGCGAATGGCGGGTGTTCACCCAGGCTTGATCCAGAGAATGCCCCTCAGCGGTGACCCCATATCCGGGGCCAAATCCAATCCGGTCGTATTCCCACCACAGCGTATAGGGGTTTACGAACGGGTCGCCGGTTACCGCATACTGCCAGGCGAAATGTAAACTGACCATCAGGATCGCTATCAGGCCCACAGTCAGCAGCCGGATCCGGACGCTTGGCGCAATGCCAGGTTTGCCCCACACCAGCAGATAAAGGCCGTGCAGGCCAAACGGCAGAGCCAGGCCCACCGCCGAAAGTGGGCGGGTGAGCGCCATCATGCCCAACGCTGCCCCCGCTGCAATCGTCGCCAGCCAGGGCTTGTAGATTTCAAATCTATCCTCTGATGCAGCCTCCGCAGCGGTTGCCGGCGCAGGCGTAAATGCCTCCAGCCATGCCAGGGCGAAGGCCGCGCTGAGCGCTAATCCCAGCGGATGGGAGAGCAGTGATCCAGCGTTCATCAAGAAAAACGGGGAGGTCAGGGTCAGGACGGCTGCCAGCAGGCCGACCGCCTCTCCAAAAACGCGCTTCCCCAGCAGGTAAGTCAGCCAGACGCCCAACCCCGCCAGGAGCGGGTTTACCAGACTACGTGCACCCAGGCGAATGCCAATCGCCAATAGAACTGGCCAGCCTAAGGGATATTTCCCAAAACGCTGCCCGTGGTAATCGATCACGAAAGGCACCAGGAAGCTCTTCTGGCCTGGAGGCGTGGGTAATGTAAGCCGCCCACCTGCAATCGCCTGCGCCTGCCAGACATAAGCCTGCTCATCCTCAATATGAGCCAGGTTCTCGAAGACGCGCTCCCCCACCAGATACCCCGCCAGAACTGCCATCAGGCTGAGCAGCAGCGCCGCACTATCGGCAAGGGATACGCGAGCCGGGCGAGTCATAAGCTTACACAGGTCTAAGCGCCAATATTCTTCAGCGCCTGCAGCGCCAGGTCATGCAGCCGGTAATTGGATGCCAGGATGCCGCGATTGTTGACCAGCGCCCGCCCGGTGGAGAAATCTAAAGCCTTGCCATCCAGGTCGCTGATGCAGCCGCCAGCCTCCTCCAGCACCAGCGAGCCAGCCGCCTGATCCCAAATTTTTTCGCGGTAATCAGGCTTTTCCGGGGAGAGCAGCCGCAGCAGCAGGTCTCCCTCTCCCGCCGCCAGCACCGCGTACTTGGCCTGGCTGTCCATGCGGACAGGAGCCGCCTGGATGCCCAGCGCCTGAGCAAAAACATCTATCTGGCTGACGTTGGTGTGCCCTGATTCAAACGATCTCAGCAGGCGCGCCTGGGCTGGATCAATCTGGCCCGATACCAGCAGGCGCTCAAAACCGGCCGCCCCGGTCAGCGGGGTGGTCCAGGTTCCCTGGCCGCGCACCGCCACCACCAGCGAGCCTGGGCCGTACAGGTCGGGCTGACTGCCGCCCACCAGGTTCGGGCAGCCCAACACCCCAACCTGCACCTGTCCAGCCACCACCAGCGCCAGCGCCACTGCATATTGATCGCCGCGTAAAAAGCCCTTGGTGCCATCGATCGGGTCAAGCGTCCAGAAACGCCGGGCTGAATCCACCCGGGCGTGATCAATCCAGGCGCACACCGCTTCAGGTGTCGCCTGGGGCAGTTCGCTCTTCACAAAACGGGCAACCTGCTCCAGGGTGGCGGCCTCATCTGGCTGGCGCAGCGCTTCAGAATCTTCCTCAGCCACCAGCCCATCCTCTGGGAAAGACTGCGAAAGCAGGCATCCCACCAAAGCCTGCGAAGCAAAATCAGCCACCGTGACCGGTGAGCGATCGCCCTTGGTCAGGGCCGGGGTGACCAGTTCGGCCTGCACCTGGCGCACCAGCCGCGCCGCCCGGCGCACGGCCTGCAGGGCGAATTGAATTTCGGCGGCATAGGGCGCCGCGGAGAAGTTCGGGTCTGTCATGATGTCTTTTCCTTTATTGCCTGGTGGATTTGTTTTATGCCCAGGCGGATATGCTGTGAGTCCTGGATCATCAAACCGTATTGAACCTGGTGAAAGGGGACTTCCCCGTAGATAAAAATCGGCTCGCTTCCGGGATGCCGCTCAGGTCATAAACCATCGCGCCGGTGATGCGCACCGGCAGAATTTCTCCCACCGGCAGCTCGCCTTCCACGACTACCATACCATCGATTTCCGGCGCATCGCGGTAGCTGCGCCCAAGGGACAGCCCCTCGCCGCTGCCTTCCACCAATACCGCCAGGGATCGCCCGACCCAGGCCTGATTCTTCTCCAACGAGATAGACTGCTGCCGCTCCATCAGCCGGCCATACCGTTCCTGCTTTACTTCGGGCGGGATCGGATCGCCCAGCGGCTCGCTGGCAGTGCCTTCCTCAAAGGAGAATGTAAATGTCCCTACCCGGTCAAAACGGATTTCGTCAATAAAATCCAGCAGGGTCTGGAATTCATCCTCCGTCTCGCCCGGATACCCCACGATAAACGTCGTTCGCAGGGCCAGCTCGGGCAGCGCCGCGCGCATCTTTCCCAGGGTTTGGTGCACCCACTCAATATTTGCCGGACGGCGCATGCGGCGGAGTGTATCCGGGTGGGCGTGCTGCAGCGGCATATCCAGATAGGGCAGGATCTGCTTATGCGCCGCGATAACTTCAATCAATCGGTCAGTCACATAGCCGGGGTAGGCGTACATAACCCGTATCCAGTCAATCCCAGGGACAGCCTGGGTCAGCTGCTCGAGCAGCTGCGCCAATCCATCCTTCATCCCCAGGTCATGACCATAATCGGTCGTGTCCTGCGCGATCAGAATCAATTCTCGCGTGCCCATCTCTTCCA
This sequence comes from Anaerolineales bacterium, assembly GCA_016935755.1. Lineage (GTDB taxonomy): Bacteria > Chloroflexota > Anaerolineae > Anaerolineales > UBA4823 > JAFGQI01. The sequence goes on along the minus strand of JAFGQI010000068.1, from coordinate 5,677 downwards.
ACAGGCGCGCCTCCTGCAAAATCGTCTCCATCGGCCGGCTGACCGTGGTGCCCTTGATCAGCGGTATGGCGCAGAAGGCGCACGGCCTGCGGCAGCCGTCCGCGATTTTGAGATAGGCGCTGGCGCCTTGCACCGCCGCCTGAACTACCCCTGGCACATCCCGCCCCACCGTCGGCGCTTCAGGCAGATGATACCGCGGCTGCGGGTGCTGGCTCTGTCGCAAACCCGTTACCACCTCCACAATATCCATCCAGCGGCGCGTCCCCAGGATGCCATCGACTCCCGGCGCCTGCCGAATAACCTCGGCGCCGTATCGCTGCGTCAGGCAGCCCGCCGCGATCAGCAGCTGTCCCTTCCGTTTCTGGCTGGCCAGTTCTCGCAGCGCCTGGTAGGACTCATCCCTGGCAGGGGCGATAAATCCACAGGTGTTGACGATCAGCACTTCCGCCTGATCCGGTCGATCAATCAACCGAAAGCCAGAGCGAACCAATAATTGCGCCATCGACTCAGAGTCCACCGTGTTTTTCGCACAGCCCAGGGAAACCAGGTGGAATGTTTTTACCTGCATCTGGGTTCGCTTTACGGGATAGCCGGAGCTGTCACCTGCGCCGGCGGAAGGGTGGAAGTTGCCGTTGGGGTTGGCGATACCAGTGGGGTGATCGTTGGTGTTGGAGTGATCGTCGCGGTTGGCAAGAAGACCCCTTGCAGGGTGAAGATGCGGTTGACCACCTCGCCAAAATTGCCCATTGGTCCTAAATCCTGCTGATTATAAAAAATCTGCAGGGCTGCGCCGTTGCCGGTGATGATTTCCACCTGGGATTCACCCACAAATGGATACGCGCTTCCCGGCACCACTCTCCCCTCGAATTCTACTTTTCCATCAACTGCCACCCGCATCCAGGCCCGTTGGTTCACTGTGATGTAAACCTGCACCTTGCCCTGCAGGTCCTGTTCGAGTGGAACGCCCATCAATGTAATCGTCGCCGCCGCCGGTGGCAGCAGCAATTGGCTGGTTGGGGTCACCGGAGCGGGAGTAAAGGTCACCGTCGGCGTTGCCGATGCCAGTAATATGTCGGCGATAGAGGGCGCGGTCGGCGTTGCTTCCTGCTCCGAACGCATGGTGTAGATCCGAATTGCCCCCCAGCCAACAAAAGCGATGATTAAACCCACCACCAACACCCCGATCAAAATATCCAGGGAGAAAAGCCTGCGCAGAGCCAGCGGCAGCACAGGCTCACGGCGCTCCGGTCGCGGGCGCCCCTCCTGCCGGGCCGCCTGCCTGGCCCCCAGACGGGCCTGTAACCCCTCCGCGAAAAGCAGCAATATCGCCTCATGATCCAGGCCTAAAAATGCTGCGTAGTTATTCAACATGCCCCGACCCTGCACAGGAGAGGGCAGAGCATCCAGGTTGCCCGCCTCCAAAGCCTGCAGATAATGATGCCTCAGGTGGGTGTAGCGGACAACATCATCCAGCGAGAGACCCAGCAGTTCGCGCTGGCGCTGTAATCGTTTGCCTATTTCAAGGAAAGCTTCCCGCCCTGGGTCTGGCGCGGGCGCTGCCTCGACCACAGGGGCCGCGCCTGGGCTGCCCGGCGGCTGTTCTTCAGCGACTGCCGCCGGGCTGGAGGCTGATTCCTCTGGTTGTGGGGAGTCAGCAAGATCACTTAAAATAGGAGTACTTATTTCAGGAAGACTTGAAGCCGGGATATTTGAAACCGGGATGTTCGCCGCAGGGCGTTTCGCCAGTTCTTCACCCTGCTCAGCAGCCGGGGGATTCAGGGCATCCAGCAGCGCCTGCGCATCGAGCTTCAAGAAGCCGGCATACGCTCGCAAGAAGCCGCGCGCCTGCGCCATGGAAGGCAGCGAGTCCAGCTCTCCAGACTCGATTGCCTGCAGATAACGCACGCGTATGCGCGTGGCTTGGGAGACCTGTTCCAGCGAAAGCGAACGTCTCTCTCGTTCCCGGCGAAGCTGCAGACCAACTGCAGTGCTTGCTGCCGTTGTAGTGCTCATCGGGGCACGTCCGTTGTCGGCATAAAAAACCGGTTGTCCAGGTCGCCCCCAGGCGGTAAAGGGTACCGTTGATACGACTTGGTCTTATTCGGCAGAGGCCTCAGGCTCGGTGATGGCTTCCACTTCTTCAACCTGGGCTTCAGTTTCAGCCAGGGCTTCCACTTCCTCAACCTTAGCTTCAGCGGGTGCAGGCCGCTCTTCTTCTTTCTCCGCTTCAGCCATCATCGGGTTTTCACCTTCCCGGTGGACAATCACCGTCACTTCAGGAACCAGGTCCATCGTCAGGCGAATGTGCACCTTGAATGTCCCCAAGACTCGGATGGGCTCAAGGTCCATCTGGCGCCGGCTGATTTCAATTTCGGTCTTCTGCTTAATGGCCTCCGCGATCATCTGCGGGGTGATCGAGCCATACAGCTTACCTGTCTCGCCTGCCTTGGCGGCAAATGTCAGGGTCACGCGCGATAGAATTTCGGCGATGCCGCTCATTTCCTTATTGGCGACTGCCCGGCGATCGTTAGCCTGAGCACGCACACTTTCCACCATCTTGAGCGCGCTGGGCGTCGCCAGCACAGCCAGTCCCTGCGGGAGCAAGAAGTTGCGACCATACCCATCCGCAACTCGCTTAACCTCTCCTGCACGGCCTAATTTGTAAACATCCTTGATTAAAAGCACCTTCATTTTCGTCAAGCCCTTTCAAAGCTTTGAATATTCCGCAAACCTGCGGGCGATATTGAATCGCGTCTGATCTGGGCGAAGGGTACCACGCCCAGGCCCGCTGATTTTACCAACCCTGCTGCATTGCGTCAAGTGCCAGAATCATTGCAGGAGAAGAGCTTACATTGATATAATCATTCCATGTCCGATATCAACCCGCCAGCCCCCCAGTCAACCCGCCGCCAGCGCCTGTTTCGCCTGGAGGCTGTGGTCCTGCGCCATACCGACTGGGGCGAAGCCGACCGCCTGATCTGGCTCTTCACCCGAGAAATGGGCAAACTCCGCGCCGTTGCCAAAGGCGTGCGCAAACCTCGCTCTCGCAAAGCCGGGCATCTGGAACCCTTTACCAGGGTGAACTTGCTGCTGGCGCGTGGGCGCGATCTGCCCCTGATCACCCAGGCCGATACGGTCGACGCTTACCTGCCGCTGCGCGACAGCTTGCTGCGCACCACTTATGCCTCCTATATCGTTGAACTCCTCGATCGTTTCACCTTTGAGGAGGCTTCACTAACCTCTGCTAAAGAAAATCGCGCCTTATACCGCCTGCTGACCGACACGCTGGAACGCCTGAGCCAGGCGGAGAATCCTGCTTCGTCCTCGCCAGCCCAAACCGTCGGGCGCGGCTCCCCCGAGCTGGCGGTGCGCTACTACGAAATGCGCCTGCTGGATTTTGTCGGTTTTCGCCCCCAATTGTTCACCTGCACCGTCTGCGGCGCGGAAATCCTGCCTCAAGACCAGTATTTTTCACCCCGTCAGGGGGGCGTGCTCTGCCCCACCTGCGGTTCCCCCTCAGCCGCGCTGAATAGACCTGCAGACCACGATGATCTGGTAGAGAGCGAACCCCACCCGGCCAGCGCGGCCAGGCCTATCTCGATGAAAGCCCTCAAGTATCTGCGCCATTTCCAGCGCAGCAGCTATGCCGAGGCTGCCCGGGCTGTCCTGACCCCAATCTTGAACCGGGAGTTGGAAGGAATTATGCAGGGCTACATCACCTATGTCTTAGAGCGCGGCCTGAACACGCCTTCGTTCATCCGCCGGGTCAGGCAGAACCTGCGTGATACCCCCTCAGAGACGGGTGATGCTCAGGAACCGCCCCCAGAAAGCTGATCCACAGCCTGCGAAACCGGCAGAGCAGCAGCCGGTGCGCCCGGCAGCCGTCCCTGCATGGACCACGGCCCTGTCCAGGTGATCACCACCTGCCTGGCCTGGCCGCGCAGGTTTTCGTTCGTCTCGCAGAAAACCAGTTTGTTGGTCGGGGTGCGACCGCGCCAGCGCCCGCGCACCTGCTCCTCGAACAGCACTTCAACCCTCTCCCCCAGATAACGAGCATTGATCTCAGCCGCGATGCTCTCTTGCAGATCCTCCAGCAGGCGGAAGCGCCGCCATTTCTCGGTTTCCGGGACGTCGTTCTTCATCCGCCGTTCGGACACCGTCCCTGGCCGGGGCGAATAACGCGCCAGGTGGGCCACATCCAGCTTCAATTCTGCCAATAGATCAACCGTCCGCTGGAACTGCGCCTGGGTTTCGCCCGGGAAACCCACGATGATGTCCGTGGCGATCGCCACGCCCGGGATGCGCTGGCGGATGCGCTCCACCAGGCGGCGGTAATTATCGGCGGTATAGCCGCGTTTCATATTTTCCAGAACCTGGTCATCCCCCGCCTGCACCGGAACCTCGATGTGCGGCATAACCTTGGGCAGCTCAGCCACCGTCTCCAGCAGGCTGTCCGTCATCCAGCTGGGGTGCGAGGTCAAAAAACGGATCCGCTCCAGCCCGTCCACTTCAGCCGCCAGGCGCAGCAGCCCCTCCAGGCCTGTTCCATCGGGGAGGTCCTTGCCATAGCGGTCTACAATCTGGCCCAACAGAGTGATCTCTTTTACTCCCTGAGATACCAGGGAGCGCACCTCCGCCAGGATTTCATCTACGCCCCGGCTGCGCTCCACCCCTCGCCGGTAGGGGATGATGCAGTAGGTACAGGCATGTGAACATCCCAGCACCACCGCGACATACGAAGCCACCAGCCTGCCGCGCTCATCCAGCGGCAGGAGCAGATCGCCGTCCATGGCCGCGAAGCGCTGATGGGTCTCAGCCTGCTCCAGCTCGCGGCTCTCACCCTGGGTGAGAAATGCCACCAGCGGGCCGGGATCCGAAGGGGGCGAAAATACGTCTACATACGGGAACCTTTGCTTTAGCCGCTCATAGCCTTTCACGCCCACCAGACAGCCCATCAGGTTGATCACCAGGTCAGGGCGCTGGGTTTTCAGCGGGCGCAAAGAGTGCAGCCGTCCATATGCCTTATCTTCTGCGCTTTGGCGCACCACGCACGTATTCAGCACAATTACATCGGCCTCTTCGGCGCGCGGCGCTGCCCGGTAGCCCAGATGCTCCAGGGAAGAAGCCACCCGCAGCGAATCCGCCACGTTCATCTGACAGCCTTCGGTCCAAATGTGATACTTCTTATCCATAATCGCCCCATTATATCAGACTCCACCCGCTCGAGCGCCCGGCGCATGTCCCAGAACTGAGGTAAAATAGCCGCCATGCGCCATTTAACCATCCCTCGAGTGCTGCTGGGAATCGCCGGTCTCGTTATGATCGCAGGATTCGTTTACTGGCTGCCCCCTGTGCACAGCCGGCTCTCCTGGCGGCTTGATTTTGCCCTCACCTATCTGCGCGGCCTGGTTCAGCCCATGGATTCTGCCCCCACCCCGGCTGGCGCTCCAGCCGGCAGGTCGGCTGTCGAGCAGACCAGTTCCCCCAAAGAGTCCCCCACCCTGACCCCTGAGGCGATCGCCACCCCCACCCCCATATACACCCCCACCACCACACCAACGCCAACTCCGATCCCGGGCCAGGTCATCCTGCCGGCCCCCAAATATGAGAAGCAGGACATCAACAACTGCGGCCCGGCCAGCCTGACCATGTATCTGCGCTTTTACGGCTGGGAAGG
>JAFGQI010000067.1 GCA_016935755.1 Anaerolineales bacterium | reverse complement strand
GCCGCCGGGGTAGGTCTCGCCGCAGCCGTTCCACTCGACCAGCCAATGGCGGAAGACCAGGCTACCGCTGTTGGCGTCGCCCAGATCATCCCACAGGTCGCCTTCCCAGCCGACCGAGCCGTTTCCAGCGATGCGCACGTTCTCGATGGTCCAATCCGCCAGCCGCCCGGCGTGCACACCCCCGGCTGCCAGCCCGTGAATGTTCAAATCGCGCAGCAGCACGTTGGCCGAGTCTTCGGCGTACAGGCCGAAGGAGGCCCAATCGCCATAGGGCGGCTCATCCCGCTGGCAGGCCAGACCGCCCGTGTGCTCCTCAATGCAGCCTGAGTGATCGGTGATCTCGAAGCAGGCAACTTCCACGTTGCTGGCGTCAGTCAGGTTGACGATGAACCACGGCCGCTCTGCGCCCCACAGCTTGGGCGGGCTGCCGCAGCCCGCCTCCCAGCCGGCGCCCAGCAGTCGCGTGGGGTGAGCGGGGTCCGGGCCAGAGGGCAGAGGCGCCATCAGGCAGTCGAAGGAGCCGCCCTCTTCACAGGTCTCCGCTCCTGGGGCGCCATAGCCCATGCGGTAGGAGCCGCTGCCCACGATGAGCGTATCGCCGCCCAGGATGCGTGGAGCTTCGCCGGGCGGCAAGGCCCGGAAGGGGTGATCCCAGGCGCAGGGCTGACTGGTCCCGCTGCCGGGATAGGCCGCGTCGACCAGGCCGCTGCACTGCTCGGGGCTGCCGCCATCCAGGCGCACGTAGTACACCGTTCCGGAGGTTCCGGCGGGCGGCACTGCGGGTTGGGTAGCGCCCGGGTGGGTGGTTGCCGCTGCCAGGGTGGGCCGTGCTTGCGGCGTGCCATCCGCTGGGGTGGCTGGCGCCAGCCCGGTGACCAGGTTGCAGGCCAGCAGGGCGGCCAGGAAGGGAGACAGGCACTTGAAGAAGCGGCGAGGGGACATTTTCACCTCCTTGAGGGCAGGCTGCAGGAAATTTCGGTCAGGATGTGGGCAGGGATGAGGAATGTTATGATTGTAGCAAGGATGAGGGGGAAAGTCAACTGCTCGGCTGCACAGCCTCAGGCTGCTGGCGGCGGCGTCCAGCGCGCCGCCCATATTTTTATCAGACAGTCAGATTTATGGAGAAGAATTCTCCAGCTGCGAGTGCACCATCTGCCAACGTTTCTCCATCCCTGCTCCCTCGATGATCGGCCGGTAGCCCAGGCGCAGGTAGGTCTTGAGGGCGGCCAGGCGGTAGTCCTCGGTGTACAGGTGGATATAGGGATAGCCCTGCTGGATCATGCGGGCGGTGGCGGCGGCGCTGACCGCCAGGCCCAGGCCGCGTCCGCGGTGATCGGGGTGGGCGGCTACCCAGCCCAGCTCGCCGCCGACCTGGCCGAACTCGCCCATGTCGGTGAGGGCCATGGCCGCAGCGACCAGCTGCCCGCTGGCGGTGTGGTCGATCATGAACCAACCGTTCTCTAGCATACGCGCTCGCCAGGGCGCCAGCCGGAGCGCATCCCAGCCGGGCCAGCCGGCCAGTTCCATTAGCGCGTAAAAGGGCTGCTCATCGCCAGGGCGGTATGTGCGCAGCAGGTAGCCCGTCGGCAGGCGCACGGGGGGTGGTTCTTGCCCGCCGTGCCAGAGCATGCGCAGCTGGGGCAGGGGTTGATCCGATTGAGTCATTTATCGTCCACTATTTCCGATGGGTTCATATTCTGAGTGTTCGATTATTTTAACCACAAAGACCACGAAGGGCACGAAGGTTAATATTTAATTCCTTCGTGTTCTTTGTGTTCTTAGTGGTGAGATAACTTCTATAACTCACTCGCGCTGGGCGGGAGGGACTGCACCCGGTGGATGAATTCGGTCACGCGCTGGTCGTCCTCCAGTGGGTAGGTATAGCCCAGCTTTTTGGCGACGTCCATGCCGATCTGGCGGAAGAGCTTCCCGGCGGAGAAGAGCGCCCGCCACAGGTCGGCGTAATCCCCGCTGGCATAGATGCCAGGAAACTGCTGCCACAGCTCGTCCGGCAGGAACCGGCGGAACCACTTGCCCTGCTTGCCGGGGTTGACCTGCCAGCCGCGCCGGGCGGCGATGTACCATTTGGTCACCGTGACCAGCTGCTCGATAACGACCTGGTACATAGATTGCGCATAGGATAACTCGTCCCGCCAGATGCCCTTGGCGACATAGGCCAAGACCCACCAGAACTCATTGGTCACCTCGTCATACCGCTTCTGGCTGGGCTTTTCGGGGTAGTAGGAGCGCTCGTCCGGCGGGGGCAGGGGCGGGAGCAGGCCATCCTTGTCCAGCAGCACCACCGTCAGGCTGTCGTTCAGAGCGACCTCGAGGTTGTCGAGTGGAACGAAGGACAGGTCGAGGCGCACGCCGTTCATGAACTGGGTCATGATAATGTCGCCCGAGCCCTTCTCCTCGTCTATGGCGTTCTGCTGCACGATGGCTATCTGGCCAAAATCCGGGATCCAGCTGTGATCGTACAGCAGGTGCTGGTAGTCGCGGCAGACGAAGCACACGTCGTAATCGCAGAACAGGTCTTTGGGCGCGTTGGGATTGACCCGCGAGCCGTTGAACACCACCAGGCGGACGTTGTCATCGCTCCGGGCGAAATTCAGCAGCTGATCGAGGACTTCTTGTTGAGTTATCATATTTTTAAACCACAAAGCACACAAAGAACACAAAGTTTAATGGGATGTTGGTTTCGGACCGCTGACATAGCGTTTGATGCCATCCTTTATTTTGGTTACATTCCAGTTGATCAGGAAACCCAACCAGCAGCCTTTCAGCTTCAAGTAAGTCAGCAGTTGGGCTTCATGAACCGGAGTGATTTGGTCGACGACTTTGTTCTCAATGATAATGCAATTTTCCACCAGCATGTCGATCCGGTAGCCGCTTTCAATCTCATGGCCATCGTACCGGATCGGCAGGGTTAATTCACAAGCCACATTGAGACCACGTTGAGTTAATTCATAAGCCAGACAGGTCTGGTAAGCCGACTCGAGCAGTCCTGGCCCCAACTGCCTGTGCACCTTGATCGCTGAGTCGACGATTTCTTTCGCGATCTTCTCAATATCCATGAGTCTATCCTTTTGGCAAAAAACCTTCAACCACTAAGGGCACAAAGGACACAAAGGGTACAAAGAACTAAAAAAACCTTCGTGTTCTTCGTGGTCTTTGTGGTTAAAAATCCCTTCCTCCTGAATATAGACCTCTCCCCGAGGTTTGTCAAGCGGCTGGATGAGATGCGCCGAGGGTGTTATACTGTGGGACTGTATTTTCTCAGACTTGAGGCTTCTACCTACCGAGGACGCATGACCGCCATCACCACCCGCATCCGCCAGGCCCCACGCGAACTGCTGATCTTCATCAGCGCATCGCTGGTGCTGGGCTTCGCCTACAGCATGTTTGACTCGATCTTCAATAATTTTCTCAACGCCAACTTCGCCCTGACTGGCTTCCAGCGCTCCTTCCTGGAGCTGCCGCGCGAGCTGCCGGGCTTCCTGGTGGTGTTTGTCTCGGCGGCGCTGTCCTTCCTGTGCAACCGGCGGGTGGGAGCGGTGGCCCTGCTGCTGGGCGCGGTCGGCGCGCTGCTGATCGGCTTCGGGACCACCAGCTACGCCGTGATGTGCGCCTGGCTGTTCGTCTACAGCATGGGCCAGCATCTGTTCATGCCGGTCGCCTCCGCCATAGGCATGGAGCTGGCCCGCGAGGGCAAGACCGGCCAGCGCCTGGGGCAGCTCAACGCGGTGCGCAACCTGGCCGCCATCCTGGGCAGCTTCTTTGTCTTCCTGGGCTTCAAGTACCTGGGCTTCACCTTTCAGCATGTCTTCGTCATCGCCGTGGTGGTGCTGCTGGCCGCCTCGGCGCTGATGTTCTCGATGAAGCCGCATCAGACCTCCACCCCCAAGACCTTCCTCAAGCTGCGCAAGGAGTACCGCCTGTACTACACCCTGGCGGTGATCTCCGGGGCGCGCAAGCAGATCTTCATCACCTTCGCCCCCTGGGTGCTGGTGCAGGTCTTCAACCAGCCCACCCAGATCATGGCCACGCTCTTCACCATCGGCGGGGTGATCGGGATTATGTTCCAGCCGCTGCTGGGCTGGAGCGTCGACCGCTTCGGCGAGAAGAAGGTGCTGGCGTTGGAGTCGATCATCCTGGTGTTCGTCTGTCTGGGCTACGGCTTCGCCCGGGATCTGCTGCCGGAGGGCACAGCCTTCCTGGTGGTGTGCGGCTGCTTCCTGCTCGACCAGATGCTCTTCTCGGTGGGCATGGCGCGCTCGACCTACATGAAGAAGATCGCTCTGCAGCCGGGGGATATCCAGCCGGCCCTGGCGGCGGGGGTTAGCCTGGATCACATCTTCTCGATCAGCGGGGCGCTGCTGGGCGGGGTGATCTGGAGCGCCTTCGGCTTCCAGTTCGTCTTCCTGATGGGTGGGGTGATCGCCCTGATCAACCTGCTGGCGGTGCGGAAGATGAGGCTGTGAGAGGGGGCAGTGCTTATGTGTTTATGTGCTGATGTGTCAGGTGGCCTTGGTGGGATAAAAAGCCTGCTGT
>JAFGQI010000066.1 GCA_016935755.1 Anaerolineales bacterium | reverse complement strand
TTCACCGGCGAGGCTCTGCTTCTACTGTTCTTGCTTGCACGCCGCGTCCCCGGCGTGCTGCAGGTGCGCGCAACGCTGCTGCGCGTGTTTCTGGCATCCGCTGGAGCAGCTCTGCTCAGCTTTCTGCTGCTGCAGCTGCCCTTCTCCTCCATAATTCTGGCCCTGGGGGCTTTGGCCCTGGGAGCCCTGCTGGTCGCGCCCTTCATCTGGCCCGAGGTTAAACTGCTGCTCAAACTTGGATAAATGTGGCTATGAATAAATTCGCCCGTCTGGCTCTGTCCCTTACCCTTCTGCTCGCCCTCTCTGCTCACGCTGCGCCATCCCAGGCTGCCTCCTGGCAGGCCAAAGTCGACCCCGGCGTATTGGCAAGCGCCGCTCTGGCAGAGACCGAATATCTGATCTTCCTCGAACAGCAGGCCGATCTCAGCGCCGCGGCTCAGATCGCCGACAAGGCCCGCAAGGGCCAGTACGTTTACACCCAGCTCTCTCAGCTGGCTGAACGCACCCAGCCGCCCATCCTGGCCGAACTCCAATCCCAGGGCATCCAACACCGCTCCTACTGGATCGCCAACCTGATCTGGGCGCGCAGCAGCCTGTCAGCCCTGCAGTCCATCGCCTCCCGTCCCGATGTCGCCCACATCTACGCCAACCCCTGGGTGCAGCTCGACACACCCGAGAAAGACGCCGCGCCCACCGCGCCCCATCCCACAGCAGTAGAGTGGAATATCAACAAGGTAGGCGCGCCTCTGGTTTGGGCGGCCGGCTACACCGGGCAAGGCGCAGTGGTCGGCGGGCAAGACACCGGCTACGATTGGGATCACCCCGCCCTGCTCAACCAATACCGCGGCTGGGACGGCGTCGCCGCCGATCACAATTACAGCTGGCATGACGCCATCCACGAGAACAATCCCAACACCCCCGCTGGCAACCCCTGCGGCTTTGACTCCGCTGTCCCCTGCGATGACCACGGCCACGGCACCCACACCATGGGCACCATGGTCGGCGATGACGGAGGCCTCAATCAGGTGGGAATGGCCCCGGAGGCGCAGTGGGTCGGCTGCCGCAACATGGAGCAGGGCTGGGGCAAGCCGATCACGTATATTGAATGCTACCAGTGGTTCGCTGCTCCCACCGACCTGAACAACGGCAACCCACGCCCCGATCTGGCTCCGCACGTGATCAACAACTCCTGGGGCTGCCCGGCCTCCGAAGGCTGCACCGATCCCCAGGTGATGCTTCTGGTAGTCGAGAATGTGCGCGCCGCGGGCATCCTGACCGTGCATTCAGCCGGCAACAGCGGCCCGACCTGCGGCTCAGTGCGCGACCCGGCGGCTATCTACGATGCTTCCTTCACCGTGGGCAACACCACCTCCGCGGATACCATCGCCAGCAACTCCAGCCGCGGCCCGGTCACCGTGGATGGCTCCAACCGCCCCAAGCCGGATATCTCCGCCCCTGGCAGCAGCATCCGCTCCAGCTATCCCGGCGGCAGCTACACCTATATGAGCGGCACCAGCATGGCTGGCCCGCATGTCGCCGGGCTGGCCGCCCTGCTCATCTCCGCTCAGCCAACCCTGTCCGGTCAGGTCAACCAGCTTGAAGCGCTCATCCAGCAAACCGCTCTGCCGCTCACCACCACCGAAAGCTGCGGCGGCGTGCCTGGAACCCAGATACCCAACAACACTTTCGGCTGGGGGCGCATCGACGCCTGGAACGCCTTCCAGCATCTGCCCCACGGCTTTGACATCTCCATGACCACCTACCCCACCCAGGTGCAGCCCGGCGAGAACATTACCTACACCATCCAGCTCACCCACCTGCACCCGCTCAGCATTACCCACAATGTCATCCTGACCGATGTGCTCCCCCTGGGTTCCAGCCTGGTGAATGCCGCCCCTGCCTTTACTCAGCAGGGAGACACCCTGCGCTGGGAAGTGGGCGACCTGGCGCCCCAGCAAAACCACAGCCTGGCAGCGCAGTTCGTAGCTCAGGTGGTTGTCCTGGCGCTCCCAGGCGCCCCCGGCGCGATTGTCAATCGCTACTACGGCGCTCGCAGCGATCAAGCTCCCACTTTCCTGGGTTTACCTGTCCCTACCCTGCTGGGCGATTATTTTTACTTCTGGTTGATCATCAGAAAATAGCGTGTTTAACCCTGACTGTCTGGCTCTGACCTCAGTAGATGCCAGTCTTCACGCGCCGCTACTGCCTCAGCAAGCGCGATGAGTTTGCCAGGATGCCCAGATCGGGCAGCGACTGCGCTGCCGCGGCGAATATCGGCGGCAGGATGCCCAACGCCGCCAGCGACAGCCCCACCAGGTTGTAAACCGCGGTAAATGCAATATTTGACTTGACCACCCGCATCGTCCGGTGGGCGATGCGCAGTACCTCCGGCACCAGCCGCCAGTCATCCAGCATCAGCGCCACGTGCGCTGCCTCAATCGCCACATCGCTGCCTGCCGCGCCCATCGCGATGCCCACATCTGCCTGAGCCAGGGCTGGCGCATCGTTCACACCATCCCCCACCATCACCACCCGCCTGCCCTGGGCCTGGTAGGCGCGCACGATTTCAATTTTATCCTCCGGCAGCAGGTTCGCCCGGTAGCGCAGGGTGCTGCCATCCCCCATCTCTTGTTGGATGCAGCCCACCAGGGCCTGTGCTGACTGCTCGTTATCACCGGTGAGCAGTTCCACCTCCCGGATGCCTGACCACCGGGTTTCTGCAATCGCCTGCGGCACCTCCGGACGCAGCGTGTCCGCTGCCGCCAGCAGCCCTACCAGTTTACCGTTATACGCCACGAACAGCAAGGTCTTGCCCTGCCCTTCCAGCCTGGCAGCCACTTCTACCAGCTCATCCTTCACCGCCATGCCGCTTTCGAGCAGCCGCCGGCTTCCGACCTCCACCAGCCCATCCAGCACCCTGGCACGCACTCCCACGCCTGCCTGCGCCTGGAAATCTACCGGCTCTGCCAGTTCAAGACCTTCTTCTCGCGCCGCCGCACGCACTGCCTCAGCCAGTGGGTGCTCGGAATAGCGTTCAGCGGAGGCCGCCAACCGCAGGGTTTTTGCTCGTTTCGACAATTCTCCGGTCGGTAAAATGCCCTCCTCTGGCTCAAAGACTTCTATATCTGTTATCTGCGGCTTGCCCAGGGTGAGCGTGCCGGTCTTGTCAATCAACATTACGTCTGCCTGGGCGAGCAGTTCCAGATATTTGCCTCCCTTGATCATCAGGCCGCGTTTAGCGGCTGCGCCAATCGACGCCAGAATGGCGATGGGCGTCGCCAGGGCAAAGGAACATGAGCATGCCACCACCAGCACCGCCGCCGTCGCCAGCGGATCCCGCCGGATGATAAAGGTCAGCGCCGCAATCCCCGCCACCACCGGCAGGTAGTATGCTGAAAAACGGTCCGCCACACGCTGGATATCCCCCCGCTGCACCTCAGCCTCTTCCACCAACCGGATCACACGCCCAAAGGTCGTATCGGGTCCAGTTTGGGTAGTGCGCACCCGCAGACTGCCATTCTGCGCCAGGGTGGAGGCGTACACCTTCGACCCTGACCCGGCTTCGACCGGCATCGCTTCACCCGTGATCGTTGCCCGATTGATCGTGGCTTGCCCTGATACCACCTCCCCATCCACCGGGATTATTTCACCTGGCCGGACGATCACGACCTCGCCCACTTTCACCTCAACAACGGGGATATCAACCTCCACCCCCTGGCGCTCAACCCGCGCCATTTGGGGTGCCAGCGCTGACAGGCCCTTCGCCGCCCGCCGGGCGCGCTCAGTGGTGAAATGCTCAGCATAGTCGCCCACGCGCATAAAGAAAACTACCACCACTGCCGTAGCCCACTCGCCCACCGCCAGGGCTGCCAGGACTCCTAAAGTCATCAAAGTATGCGAGATCACCTGACCTCTCAGGGTGGCTCGCAGTACATTCCGAAAGACTGGATAGCCAGCGATGAGCACCACTGCCAGTCCCACAGGCCAGGGCACCCGTTGAGTGATCGCCTCAAAAAGGCCCAGCCATTCCCCTGCTACTACCACGAACAGCACTGCCCCAAACACCACACCCAACAGGGTCAGCACCGGCCGGGTAAATCTGTCAGACAGCGGTGAATTCTGCCTGATTGGTTTTGCTGCCTCACCAGCAGGTTTGCCAATCTCTCCAATGGCATAACCTGCCCCCTCCACCGCCAGGCGGATTTCTTCCACACCCACAAGCTGCGGATCCAGACTGATCACTGCCTTCTCAGCAGCCAGGAGCACATCAACCGACTCCACTCCCTCCAGGGCTGAAATAGCCTTCTGCACATGCCGCGTGCAGTCGGCGCAATCCATGCCCCAGATAGGGATTTCCATGGTTTCATAAAGCAGGTCTGCCTGGCGAATCATCTCGTCGTTCATCGAGCAGCAATCTCAAGTTAATCAAAATGGAGACTAATTATCCAATTAGTCTCCATTTTATCATATTCAACAAAGTATCAGGGATGCATATCTGCTGTCGTAGCAGGCAGATCAGACGGGCATCGCCTCGGGTGATTTTTCGCCCTCCCCTGCTACACCCGCCCCAGCCATCATCAGGCCCAGTTCAGCCTTGGTCACCTCACCGGCTTTTACAACCCCCACCAGCATACCCCGGTACATCACCGCGATCCGATCCGATAGCGCCATGATCTCATCCAGCTCGGCGGAAACCAGCAGCACCGCCGCGCCTTTGTCTCGCATGGCGACGATCTGGCTGTGGATATACTCGATCGAGCCCACATCCAGGCCGCGGGTTGGCTGATTGGCAACCAGCAAATTCACCGGGCGGCTCAGCTCACGGGCTACGATCACCTTCTGCTGGTTGCCGCCTGAGAGCGTGGAAACCGATACATACGGGCTGGGCGTGCGTATATCGAACTGCTCGACCAGCCGGTGGGCGTTTTCGTCTACCGCTTTGTTCTGGATCACCCCATTCACCCCATAGGGTGGCAGATAATAGGTACACAGCACCAGGTTATCCGCCACCGGATAGGACATTACCAGCCCGTGACGCTGGCGGTCTTCGGGGATATGCGACAGGCCCATTTCGATAACCTGCCGCGGCGGTTTCCCAGTCATATCCTTGCCGCACAGGGTAACCTTACCACCGCTGACCGGATGCAAACCCGTCAACGCCTCAGCCAACTCAGTCTGTCCATTGCCCTGCACGCCGGCAATACCCAGGATCTCTCCAGCGCGCACCGAAAAAGACACGCCCCGAACCACTTCAAGGCCGCGTGTATCCGCTACGCGCAGTTCTTCTACTTTGAGTGTTTCATCCCCTGGCGTCGCTGGGGCCTTATCCACAGTCAGGATCACTTCTCGTCCCACCATCATGGCTGCCAGATGGGGTTCATCGGTCTCCTCAGGCTTCACCGTACCTACCACCCGCCCGGAACGCATCACTGTGATCCTGTCGGCTACTGCCAGGACTTCCTTGAGCTTGTGGGTGATGAAAATGATCGACACACCTTTTTTAGTCAACTCGCGCATGATGCGGAACAGATCGTCCGCCTCCTGAGGAGTCAGCACAGCGGTAGGTTCATCCAGGATCAGGATTTCCGCCTTCCGGTACAGCGTCTTTACAATTTCCACCCGCTGCTGGACTCCCACCGGTAAATCTCGCACCAGTGCAACAGGATTGATATCCAGTCCGTATTGGTGAGATAGTTCTGCTACTTCCCGTGAAACCGTCTTACGGTCTAGAATCCCCCGGTGCGCCATTTCATCACCCAGCATGATATTTTCTGTCACCGTGAATACCGGGATCAGCATAAAATGCTGGTGCACCATGCCAATGCCGTGTGAGATCGAATCCTTGGGCGAATGAATCACCATCGGTTCGCCATCGCGCAGGATGTCCCCCTCATCCGGTCGATATAGTCCATACAGGATATTCATTAGCGTGGTCTTACCCGCCCCGTTTTCACCCAAGAGGGCATGGATTTCGCCTTTCTGCAGATCGAAATCCACGTGGTCATTAGCCAGAACGCCTGGGAACCGTTTTGTAATGCCTCGAACTTCCAAGACTGTGCTCATATCTTCCTCCCCGGCGCTACTTTTCGTAAGGCACACCATCTGCTGCAGGTGGTGTGGTTTTCCCAATAATCCCGGTCAGGATTAGCATGGTCAGCAGATAAGGTATCAAACCAACCACATAAGAATACTGCAAGAAAGCCCACTGCGGCGGGATAAACTCCCGGAAGAACTGCAGGTTGATCTGAAGCGCCTGGGCAGCCCCAAAGACCAGCGCTGCCGACCAGGCGCCGAAGGGGGACCAGTTACCGAAGATCATCGCCGCCAGCGAGATAAAGCCGCGCCCGTTCGTCATCAACGGCTCGAAAGAAGGCACCGACTCCAGGGTAAAATATGCCCCTCCCAGCCCGGCGATCATCCCGCCGATGATGACGTTGGCATAGCGCATACGAAACACGTTGATCCCTACCGTATCAGCGGCGCGGGGATGCTCTCCAACCGCCCGAGTTCGCAAGCCCCAGGGCGTATAAAAAAGCACAATATGGGTTACCACCACCAGGATCACCGCCGTTATGGCGATCGGCTGCTGCTCAAACATCCTGCCAATAACCGGAATATCCGCCAGGATCGGGACTCGAATGGGAGGCAGCGTACCCGGGGCATGCGGAACCTGCCCGCCAAAAATGCTGCCCTTCTCGAAGAAGAGCTGGCGGTTTAGAAAACCACTGATGCCCACCGCCAGCAGGTTGATCACCGTGCCGCCAATGATCTGGTCTACCTTAAAGGTGACCGATAACACCGCATGCAGCAATCCCATCAGGCCGCCTGCCACGATCGCGGCAACCACTCCAAACAACAAGCTCGGCATGGGCGCCAACTTGAGAATAGTATTCATATAGATAGCGCCAAACCAGCCAAAAAACGCGGCTGCCAGCATCATCCCCTCAATACCGATATTAACTACCCCGGCGCGTTCGCAAAAAATACCCGAAAGTGCGCCCAGAGTCAGCGGCGTCGCCACAGCGATGGTTGTCGCCAGCATGCTCACCACAATCGTGGCAGGAGAGACCTGTGAACCGCCAATCAAGACTACAACCCCAATCAAGATTACCACGATCAAGACGATAAAACCAAAGCGCTTTAATTCCACAGCAACCTCCTACTCATCCGCGTTGTTCCAGCACCCAACTGGCAGCCCAGGGGAACTAGCCCCCCCAGCCGCGCGTCAATACAACGCGCTCTTCCTGGATGCGGATGCGATAAATATAGCGAATAATTGCATCAGCAGCAACAAACAACAAAATAAGCGCCTGGATCACAGAGATCACATCCACCGGTATCTGGGTCAGGAACTGCATGCGCGTCGCCCCATTGCGCATGGCGCCGAATAAAATCGACGCGATCACAACGCCCAGGGGGTGCGATTTGCCCAACAGAGCAATCGCGATGGCATCAAAACCATAGCCTTGTGAAAAACCCAGCTCATGCCGGTAATTCAAGGCGGTCACCTCAATCACACCTGCCAGCCCCGCCAACATTCCGGAGAACGCCATGGTCAATACAATCGTGCGCGGCACATTCACCCCTGAATATTTGCCGGCATCCGGGTTGGCACCCGCAGTGCGGATTTCAAAACCCAGGGTGGTTTTCCATAAAACCCACCAAACCAAAACGGCTACCAAAATCGCCAGTGGGAAACCCCAATGAACGCGGAAGCCTTCAAAAATGGGCGATATGCGCGCTCCCTCAGCAACCAGCGGGGTGCGGGCGATCACATTCAATGGATTGGGGTCTTTCCAGGGGCCGTTGAGCAAGAAGCTGACGATATTTAATGCGATATAATTCATCATAATTGTATTAATAACTTCATGGCCGCCTGTTTTTGCTTTTAGCCAACCAGGAATTGCTCCCCAGATAGCTCCTGCCAGGATTCCCATCGCCACTACCAGGAGCAGGTGGATCCAACCCGGAATGGAAATTCCCAGCACATCTGGCAAGGCATAGCCCACCCAGGCAGCCGAGACAGCCCCCAGCGCCAACTGGCCTTCTGCGCCAATATTGAAAAGCCCGCCTTTAAACGCCAGGGCAACTGCCAGACCAGCAAAGATATAGGGTGTGGCCCACACGGCTGTCTCGCTCATGGCGCTCGCTGAACCGAAAGCCCCCTGAAAAAGGCCAATATAGGCTGCAATGGGATTACCACCCGCCGAAGCAATCACCAACGCTCCGACCAGCATGGCGGTCAGCACTGCCAGCAGGGGCACCAGCATCGTATTTATTATGCGCTTCAGAGGAACTGATATGCTCTGCACCGAAATTTTGCCTTTGCTTTGCTCAGGATTGTCCATAGGTCACTCCATCACACCGCTATTGAGAAAAGGGGAAAGAGAGAAGCCTCTCTCTTTCCCCAGGTCAAGCATTCAATTACATCTATTTATCCAGGTTTAACAGGCGCAACACCAGTTTGCAGAGATCCGTCTTTGATAGCCTTGTCGATCTCTTCCATCTTCGCCTTTACATCGGCTGGCACAACACTGTCCAGGTCATGATAGGGGGCATAGCCCGCCTGACCGACATAGTCGCCGCTCGGGAAGTTGCCTTCTTTGGCCATCTTGATCAGGTCAAAGGTGCCCGGGGTGAGCAGCTTCATGGCGCTGGAGAGCAGCACCTTGGCAGCTTCTGGCACGGTGTAATACTGGTCGGTATCGACGCCAATAGCATAGACGCCTTTCTCAGCCGCGCCCAGGAGAGCGCCGTTACCGGTCTTGCCGCCGGCGCCGAAGATGATGTCCACGCCCTTATCGATCATGGAAATGGCGGTGGTCTTACCCCATTCGGGATCGGTGAAGGTCTTATCAAAGCCGACATCGTTGTGGTAGACGATATTGATCTCAATGCTCGGGTTGACATACAGCGCGCCAGCGCGGTAGCCCTCGCCAAAGCGCCAAACGGGCGGAACCGCATCGGTGCCCAGCACAGCGCCAATCTTGTCGGTCTTGGTCATCAGGGCTGCCAGGGCGCCAACCAGGAAGCCAGCCTGATCTTCGGGGAAGATCAATCCGGCCACATTCGGAGTCACTTCTGCCTGGCCCTGGTCCACACCGATGAACTTGACATCCGGGTACTTCTTGGCTGCAGCAACCGTTGCTTCGCCCAGGGCAAAGCCAACCGTCACGATGACATCGTATTTCGCATCGGCGAAAGTGGCGATATTCTTGTCATAGTCCTTGGCGTCAGTGGTCTCAATATATTGAACCTTAGCGCCCAGTTCTTTCTCAGCGCGCTGAACACCTTCCCAGGTGGACTGGTTGAAGGACTTGTCATCGATCTTGCCGACGTCCGTTACCAGGCCTACACAAAATGTCTCTGCCTTCGAGCAGTCGACTTCCGCGGGGCCGCAGGCGGGTAGCAGCATAGCAGCAATAATCAATGCAGCAAAAATAGTGTACAGTTTTCTAGACATATTCTTTCTCCTCAGTTCTGAAGGGTTTTGGATTTTGGAGCAAAATATTGGGAACATCGACCTTTAGTTTCGTGGATTTAGATCATCCTCCTTCCACCAGATTTGCCTGGATAAATAAGTTTAGCATGAAATGAGTTGCCCGACAATGTGTATTTCTTCACATTTTCCGTACAATTTATTTCATCTCGCCGGTCAGCGGGTCAACGCCAGTGTCGATATAATCAGCGGTCAATTCTGCCAGGATCGTTTCCACCAGGCGCTGTCTGCCAGGGCTCAGTAAAGCCGGATTAATATCAGCCAGATGCAAAGACGCCTCCCGACTCAAGCCGCCCTTCCCATCCAAAATTTCCATCCAGACCTGCCTCACTGCGTCCAGAATATCTACCTGGATCGAGGCGACCCACTGACCTTTCGCCACATCTGGGGGAGTCATCCCACCGATTATGTTGATGCCTAGCGAGGCAAGATAGGCCAATAAATTCTCATCCCCTGCGCCAGGTACAACGTAAACCGTTTTTACTGCGCTGTTGATCAGGATATCTGCGGCCGCCTGCTGATCTGCCTGAGAGGCGCCGCCCGGAATTTCAACATACAGTGGATATTCATAAAACGGTGGATACACCGGACGGCAGAGCCCGCAGTAAAAAATCACCCCATTTGTAAAGGCCTGGCGAGCCGCTCTCCCAGCAGGATTATCCGCCAGGCTGATCACGCCCACCCGCCAATCATCGGTGATCACTGTCGCCAGATAGCCTGCCAGAAAACCCTGCCGGTCTGGGCGTTCTCCCTGGGCTGCAACCAGGCTCAGGTTCTGCGCTGCCTGAAGTCCGCCGATCCCCACCGCCAGGAATTGGGTTTGCGGGCTGGCAGCCGCCAGCTCTGCCAGGCCCGTGTCTGGCGGGAGCGCCACCAGAATTTGCACCTGAGGCCCCAGCTCTGCTGCAGTTACCTGCTCTCGCCGTTCAAATAACAACCCGGCCTGGGCCGATAAATCGGTCAGCTCTGCCTGCAGAGTCTGAACCAGAGAAGCATCTGCGCCGGGAGGAGCCAGCAAGATTGCCCGCGCGGGGGGGAGCGTAGGTGTGGGGGATGAGGCTATCGAGGTTGGGGTGGGTGGTTCGCCTGTGGCCACGCCTTGTGTGGCTGTGAGCGCGGCAGTTGGGCTGCCCGTTGCAGCCGCATGACAGGCGGCCAGGCTGAACAGCACAATCAGGCTGGCAAATACAGCGATTAAGAAATGGCTCCTAAGGTTTACGATCTTCAGAAACACAAAGCTCTCCTAAAGCTGGTGTTATGGGCACTATTTTACTCGAGATGAAAGCGTTATAATAGCCCCATGATTGAACTCAATATTCCAGGGCGCGGTTTACTGCAGCTCGAACACCTGGTATGTGATGTCAACGGTACACTGGCTGTCGATGGGCAGCTGCTCGAAAGCATGTCCCGCATAATCACCAGCCTGCGCGACCGGCTTGAAGTGCATCTGCTGACCGCTGATACCCGAGGCCAGCAAAACAACATTGATTTTCAGTTGAATCTAAAAGCAGTACGCATTCAAGCCGGGAACGAGGCGGAACAAAAAGCAGCTTACGTGCGCCAATTGGGAGCGGAACATGTGGTGGCTATCGGGCAGGGTGCGAATGATGCCGCCATGTTAGACTGCGCCGGCCTGGGTATCTGCGTGCTCTCCAGGGAAGGCGCAGCCGTCGAGACGCTGATGGCGGCGGATATCGTCGCCCACGACATTTATACGGCCCTGGAATTGCTGGAAAAACCCTTGCGGATTGTGACCACATTGCGAAAATGAATCTGCCACCCACAGAACACATGCCCGACGACCCCACCTTGCTGCCGCCATCCCGGCGGCGCAGGGCGCTCCGGCTGCTGGTTCCACTGGAAGCGGATGAACGGGCGGCTTTTCTGGACGATCTGGCGCATCGAGCCTCGCCCTCCTTCGACTTTTTCTTGCTTTCTATCATCAGCGGTTTTATTTTCAGCGCCGGAATCTATCTGGATTTGACCGCCCTGCTTGTTTTGGGAGCCGTGTTAGCCCCTTGCATGGCGCCGGTGATAGGGGTGTCCCTGGGGATCGTAGCAGGCTCAAGTCGTTTCTTCTGGCGCAACCTGGTTGGGCTGTTGATTGGCAGCCTGCTGGTCTTCGGGACAGGTTGGATATCCGGCTTGCTGGTGAAGCCAGCAAAGATTGAAGACCTTTCCCGGGCTTACCTGCATGCTCAAATCTCCTGGCCGAATGCACTGGTATTGGTCGCGGGAGCAATCTTTCTGGCGGTTACCCTGACACGCGCCAGCAAGGAAAATCCGGCTTCCTGCTCGATTGCCCCTGGCGCAGCATTGGCCTATGCACTCTATCTCCCCCTGGCGACGGCGGGGTACGGCCTGGGAGCGCGCATTCCACACCTATGGCCGGATGGGTTGGTCGTATTTGCCCTTCATCTCTTCTGGGGTTTTATTCTCGCGGCAATCGTTCTGGCTTTGCTGGGGCTGCGTCCATTAACCCTGTTCGGATATACTCTGGGGGGTGTGATTGCCCTGCTGGGGGTGGTGCTGCTATTCGGCATCAGCAGCATCAGCGCGGTTGTGGGCGCCCGGCTTGGCCTCCCCACTGCTACACCCACTCTCACCCCTACTTTGACCGCCACCGCCACGCTCACCCTCACTCCTGTTCCTCCGACTGCCACGCTTACCCCTACGCTCACCCGTACGCCAACTCTTACCCCCACGCTGACATTAACACCAACCCCAACACCCATCCTGGCGATTGTACGCGTAGGAGAAACAGAAGGGGTGCGCATCCGCGCCGAGCCAGGAGGCAAAACGGTTGGTTATCTGACCAACGACACCCTGATCATTTTACTGCCTGAAACCGCCGAAAAAGACGGCAAAGTCTGGGTGAAGATTATCGCCCCAGACGGCACCCAGGGATGGATTGTGCAGGCATTGGTTGTCCAGGTGACCGCTACACCGTCACCAACCCCCTGATCTGATCTACCCCTCACCACATCTCGATAAATCTTCCGGACCAAAAGCGCCAGGCAAAAGCTCTGCCAGGCTGTATTCATGCAGCAGGCGTCCCTGGTCATCCGCAATGATGACGCGCACATCTAAGCCGAACTCCGCCAGGACCTGCCGGCAGGCGCCGCATGGCGTACCCCCGTTTGAAGTCACCACAGCTATTGCGACAAACTGGCGTTCACCCTCTGAAACAGCCTTGAAAACTGCCACCCTCTCCGCGCACATGCCGGTTGGATAGGCGGCGTTCTCCACATTGACTCCATCATAGACCTTGCCAGAGGCGGTTAATAGCGCCGCTCCAACTGGATAATTTGAATAAGGGGCATAAGCCCACTGGCGGGCTTGCACAGCCGTTTGAATCAGCGTATTTTTCTGCTCATCTGTTAGCACTGTCTTCATCCTTATCTACTGTGTCTATTTGCAGCGGCAGCCAGCGCGCCCGGACTTTGCGAATCCGGCGTGCGCTCACCTGTTCCACAGTCAGAAGCAGATTATCGTTTTCCACTGTCTCTCCCCCAGCCGGCACTCGTCCAAGGCGGCTGTAGATATATCCGCCGAGGGTATCCGCTTCTTCTTTGGGAAGAAAACTGCCCATTACTTCATTAAAATCATCCAGGTCTACGCGACCCAAGAAAATATAACTTCCATCCTTAAGCTGCTGGTAGGGAGCTTCCTCGCTTTGATCAAACTCATCCTGAATTTCACCTAAGATCTCTTCTACAATATCCTCTAGAGTGACCAGGCCGGCAACCCCACCATATTCATCTACCACAATCGCCATATGAATGCGCTCTGCTTGCATCTCTGCCAGCAGTTCATCCACCTTTTTCGCCTCGGGTACAAAATAGGCCGGGCGCAATAGATCGTGCAGGGAGTTCGCCGGGTTGCCCTCCCGCCAAAGCCGCATCAAGTCCTTGATATACAGCACCCCCAAAGTCTTATCTACCACCTCTTCGTAAACTGGCACGCGCGAATGCCCCGAATTAATGATAACGTCCACCGCCACAAGCAGGGGTGTTGTCACATCCAGGGCCAACATATCAATGCGCGGAACCATGATTTCGCGCGCCAGCGTATCTCCCAATTCAAAAATGGAATAGATCATACGGCGCTCTTCCTGCTCAAATACCCCCTCTTCCTGCCCGGCATCGACCAGCGTTTTAACATCGCTTTCCATCACACCACTGCCCGTCTGCAATATACCCTCACCAACCGCAGGCAGGTTCAGCGGCGCGATCGGCAGCGCCGCCAGAAACATCCAGGCGCGCGCCAGAGGGGTCAAGCGCATAGCCCACAAAGCTGGATGGCGCGATACAATTCTCTCGCAGATCCATTCCAACCAAAAAATTAATAAAACCGCCAGAAAGAAAACCAACACCTGAACCCATATCTGCCAGCCTAGAGCCCGCAACTGAACCAGCTGCAATATTAGCCCGGCCAGCAGAAACCGCGTCAGCACCAGAGCAAAATTTAGGCTGGCGCGTAAACGAGGCAGCGCAGGCAGCAACCCAATCGTGCGAATAACCTGCTGTTCTTCTCGCTCGCGCATGGGCAGCAAATGCGCGTAACTGGTCTGCAAGAAGCTCGAGCGCACTGAAATCATGACCAGATCAAGAATCAGGCACAAAACAAGAGCAAGCGGGGTCAAAAAGCTTTCAGCCACGTTTCTCCAATTTCCGAATCGCACGAGCCGGCACACCAACCGCCAGGGTGTTCTCAGGCACATCCCGGGTTACTACTGCTCCAGCGCCCGTGCGCGCTCCTACTCCTATCTTGACTGGAGCAACTAACATTGTATCACTCCCAATAAACGCACCTTCACCGATCTCAGTGGGATTCTTTTGTCGTCCATCAAAGTTACAGGTGATTGTTCCCGCTCCGATATTGACGTTTGGGCCGATCGTGGCATCGCCAATATATGAAAAGTGCCCCATCTTCGTTCCAGGCCCGAGGGATGAATTCTTGGTTTCACCGAAATTGCCGATATGCACCCCACGGCCCAAGTGCGTGCCGCTGCGCAGATGGGCATAAGGGCCTATATCAACCTCGTCTTCAACAACTGCACATTCTAGAATAGATGCGAACACTGTACACCGATCCCCCAACTGTGAATTCCGCACAATGGTATTTGGCCCAAGATTGCAGGCTTCGCCTACGACAGTTGCGCCTTGCAGGAAAGTATTCGGCCAGATGGTTGTATCCATGCCAATATGGACACTTGTTTCAATATATGTGCTGCTCGGATCAACGATCGTCACGCCGTTTAACATCCACTGGTGATTGATCCTTTTGCGCATCAGCGCTTCGGCTTCAGCCAGATGGAGGCGATTGTTTATCCCAATCCCCTCTTGAGCATCTGCCAGACCCTGCGATTGGACTTCCAGGCCATCCGCTACGGCCATCCCAATCAGGTCAGTCAGATAATATTCCCCTTTCGGAGAAATTGGGATGCGCGGCAGCATCTCCCAGAGCCAGCGCGCCTCAAAACAGTAAACGCTGGCATTAAGTTCGCGAATGGCCCGCTGTTCGGGTGTGGCCTGCGCCTCTTCGACGATCGCTGTCACCCGTCCAGCCTCATCACGCACGATACGGCCAAAACCGTGCGGGTCATCTGCAACCACAGTCAACATGGTCAGCGGGCCAGAGTGCTGCTGTTGGGTATTAATGATGAGCTGCAGCGTATCCGGAGTAAGCAAGGGCATATCCGCATAGGTAACCAGGATAAAATCGGCCTCGTTTTTCAACAGGGGCTCGGCCTGCAGCACTGCATGACCTGTGCCCAGTTGAGGCTCCTGATAGACAAAACGAGCCGAATCGCCCAAAGCTTGTTGGATCGCCTGCGCGCCGTGCCCAACCACCACGACTGGCTTCTGGCCGGTCACCTGCTGTGCTGCCTCCACCGCATAATGGATCATCGGTTTTCCTAACAGAGGATGCAGCACCTTAGGCAGTTTTGAGCGCATTCTTGTTCCCTGGCCAGCAGCCAGGAGGACAGCATTGATCCGCATTTCATGCTCCTTTGGGACAAAAAACGAGCTCACATGACCATGCCGGGCACCGTGAAGCTCGTCCGTTCCTTTACAAAATTAACAACCGTAAATACTACAGACCATTAAGGCTGAGGCGCCCGGATTCGAACCAGGATAAACAGATCCAAAGTCTGCTGTGCTACCATTGCACCACGCCCCAATAAAAACCCACATCGGCTGCCCGACAATTAGGCGAACCGAATTGTAACATGGGCATGGCATACCTGACAATACTGTTCCCCATACCAGATTCATTCTTCGGGGGCAAGACCGAGGGCGCGCGCCTGCTCATACGAAATCGCATCCGGGGAAACCACCGAGTCAGCGGCGTCATGCACGGCGCTATCCCAAAAAGCCTCGGCTTCTGCCGTCAAAGGTTTGTCCGGCGGCACCTGCTTGAAGATGGCTTCCAGGTCTACTACAGGTTCTTCGACCATTTCAGGAACTGCCTGGAGCAGCTCTTCGCTTTGCTCAGGAGAGATTTCCGCTTTCACCTCTAACGATACGCCCATATTCGTCAGGATTCTAACCAGGTTTTTTACCGCCAGGTCTAAAGTCCGCAGATGCTTCAACATCTGGATTTCATCCCATCCAACCCCAGGCACAATCACCCACAAGCCCAGCGCCTGCCCAACGTGAACGAGGAAGAAATCATACTCTTTCCCGGCTACATAGACCGCATCCCGAGGGTAGTCCACCCCCAGCAAGCGCGACAGTTTCGCGCTGGCATTATATGCCGTCATCAAGGCTGGCGATAAAACAAACACATCTATCTCAGCTGGCAGATCACCATCCTGCGCTACCACCTGCCCATGATCATCCAACAGTACAACCGAAAAAGCCTGCATCTCCCGATGAAGCCCTTCCAAACATTCTGGCAGGCTTTGTGGGCCAGGCTCTTCTGGAGGGATGGGTTTGGGCGCAGCCTTTTCCTTCAATCCCAGGCAGTTTCGCACGGTGGCTAAAAAATCGGATAGTTCAATCGGTTTGTAGAAAAAGGCATAAGCGCCAGAGGCTGCCACCTGACGCTGGACTTTTGGGTCGGTCATCCCAGTGATCAGGATCACTTTCAAATCGGGGTTGCGAATACGCGCCCGCTCCAGGAGTTCCAACCCGGATATACCTGCCAGGCGCACGTCGGTGACTAACAGATCGATCGGCTGGCGTGTGGTGACCAGGATCGCTTCTTCACCCGAGGGCACATCGATTACTTTAATCTGAGGATCCAGCGTTTCCAGACCCACGCGCAAGATATTTCGTATGTCACGTTGATCGTCAACGATGAGCACCCGATAGATCGACATGGTCATAACTTCCAGTGGGTGGCTAATTAACTCGCCAGCAGGCTACCTGATGCAGGGGGCTGACTTCCACCAGGGGCGGCTCCCCCTGCGAGCACACATCCATTGCCACCGGGCAGCGTGGGTGAAAACGGCACCCTTGCGGAGGGTTCAAGGGACTGGGGACATCTCCCTGTAAGATGATACGTTCGCGTTTTATGGTTGGATCGGGGATCGGGATGGCTGACATTAACGCCTGGGTGTAGGGATGCAAAGGATTGTTAAAGAGGTCATCCCGAGCAGCCATCTCAACAATCTTCCCCAAATACATGACTGCCACGCGATCTGAAATGTGCTCCACCACGCTCAGGTTATGAGCGATGAACAAATACGTCAGGTTGAATTCCTGCTGCAAATCCTTCAAAATATTCAACACCTGAGATTGGATCGAAACATCCAGAGCCGAAACAGGTTCATCGGCAACAATAAACTTGGGCTGCAAAGCCAGGGCACGGGCGATCCCAATGCGCTGGCGCTGGCCACCGGAGAATTCATGAGGATAGCGCCGGGCATGGTATTCTTCCAGGCCCACTTTGCGCAGCGTTTGCATGACCACTTCATGCCGTTCTCTGGCGTTACCGATATTGTGAATCTTTAACCCTTCGCCGATCGACTCGCCCACCGGAATACGTGGGTCCAGAGAGGCATAAGGATCCTGAAAAATAATCTGCATGTTGCGGCGCATTACCTTCAGTTCTTTGCCCCGCAGACCGAAAACATTGACACCATCGAAGATGGCTTCTCCCGCAGTGGGCTCAATCAGGCGCAACATCGTCCGCCCGACAGTGGTTTTTCCACAGCCGGACTCTCCGACCAGACCCAGCGTCTCTCCTTCCCTGATCGCCAAACTAACATTGTCAACAGCCTGCACCCAGGCTACCACACGCTGCAGCAATCCGCCGCGGACCGGGAAGTATTTAACCAGGTTATTGACAATAAATAAATCTTTTTTGCCGTTGGTTTGTTGTGTACTTATCGTGCTGCTCGGCGCCTGACTGCTCATGCGACTTTATCTCCTCGACAGGGTGTGCAATACCTCATCCAATCACGCTCTCAACGGGGCACGGTGTGTATCGTGATCCAGGTATAACCAACAGCGCACCGCATGACCATGCTGCACAGGCACCAGATCCGGTTCTTCCTGGTCGCATAAGGCCAGATGATGTTCAACGCGCGCCAGACAGCGCGAGGCAAACCGACAGCCAGGGGACATATTGATCAGGTTAGGCACCGAGCCTGGGATAACCGCCAGACGATCTTTGACCCTTCCCAGAACCGGGATCGAATCGATCAAGCCGCGGGTATAAGGGTGAAGCGGATTGGCGAACAAGGTGGTGACATCGGTTTGTTCCACAATGCGACCCGCATACATGACCGCCACATTGTCTGCCATCTCGGCAATGACACCCAAGTCATGTGTGATCAGGACGACTGCGGTGTTCAATTCCGACCGGAGGGCGCGCATCAGGTCCAGGATCTGGGCTTGAATGGTGACATCCAGGGCGGTGGTTGGCTCATCCGCGATCAATAATTGGGGGTTCAGAGCCAGGGCCATGGCTATCATCACGCGTTGAGCCTGCCCGCCCGACATTTCATGGGGATAGGCATGAGCCTTCTTTTCTGGGTCGGGGATGCCCACCAGGCGAAGCAGATCCACCGCTCTTTCCCAGGCGTGCGCTTTATCCATCCGTTGGTGAATGCGCAGCACTTCTGCCACCTGATCCCCAACCTTAAAGACTGGGTTCAAGCTGCTTTGCGGCTGCTGAAAAATCATCGAGATGCGATTGCCACGAATATCCACCATTTCTCGTTCGGAGAGCGCCAAGAGGTTGCGACCTTCAAAAACGATCTCCCCTTCGACCACTTTTCCAGGGGCGCTGATCAAGCGCATCACAGACAGTGAGGTGACACTCTTCCCGCATCCCGACTCGCCGACCAGACCCAGGACTTCGCCAGGCTTGACTGTAAAATCCACGCCATCGACAGCCTTGACAACCCCATCTTCGGTATAAAAGTAGGTCTTAAGGTTATGGACACTCAGCAGAGGTTGCGTGATTGGTTCACTCATAAAAATCTTTAGTGCTTCCTGTTGCGAACATAAAAGGCCGCTCCAATGATCCCAAAGAACAGGCCCATTAAAGAGACCGTGTAAGAGAAAAAGCTTAGAAAAAATCCCGCTTCGATCACTTTTATAACCATCAACAACGGCAAGACCCAGCCGATGAGAACCATGACAAAGCCCATGGCAATCATTTTACGAGGGTCCATATTCCTCAGGCGGTCCATTGAGGCCTCACTTGTATAGCCAGCAAGACACAAGATGGCCTGGCTCTACTTCGAAGTCCGGCGGCTCCTGGGTCTCACACAGACCCTGGATTACGTGTGAGCAGCGCGGATGAAAACGGCAGCCCGAAGGAGGCGAGATCAGGTTGGGGGGTTCTCCAGGCGGTACTTCCTTGAAAGACTTGGCATTATTGGCGTCCGGCTCAGAAGTCCCTGCTAGGAGTGCATGTGTGTATGGGTGGCGTGGGTCTTCCAGAAGCTGGTTGACTTTGGCTTTCTCCACCGCCTGGGCGGCATACATCACAAAAATGCGCTCCGAGAAATAGCGCACGGTCGAAAGATCATGGGTGATATAAATAACCGCCAGATGGTGGGTCTCTTGCAAGCCTCGCATCAACTTCAGGATCTCCACACGCACAGAGGCATCCAACATCGAAACCGGTTCGTCCGCTACGATGAGCTTGGGCTCCATGATCATCGCCCGGGCAATCACCACGCGCTGCTGCTGTCCCCCGCTGAGCATATGAGGGAATTTAGCCAGGAAGTCCTCCACCGGGAACATCTTGACCTCTTCCATTACTTTGCGAACCCGGCGCATGCGCTCGTCTTTGTCCTTGACGCCGTTGATGACTAAAGGTTCTTCCAGAATACGCTGTACGCTCATGAATGGAGGCAATGCCCCATAAGGGTCTTGCTGCACATAACCCACATTCGATCGATATTGACGCAGCTCACGGCTGTGCATTGCGCTCAGGTCCTGGCCCTCAAAAATCACCCTCCCTTTGGTAGGGGTATGCAGGCCCAGGATCGTCTTCATTAAACTGGATTTACCACAACCGCTTTCGCCCACCACAGCGATGGCCTCGCCATAGTGCAGATCGAAATTTACGCCATCCACAGCCTTGACATAACCAGCATGCCCAAATCCGAAACGCCTTAATTCGAACCAGACGCGCAGATCTTGAACTGAAAGTAAAATACCATCCCTGGTATTGGCGGCACCACCGGCTGCTGGCGCGCTTTGCAGAGTTTCATTTTTGTTGAGATCAGCATCCATAGTCATCCTCCTGCTCCTAAACATACAGCCAGCATCTGACTTGAATGCCACCGCTATCCACAACGGGTGGATCCTGGGCGCAATTTTCAAAACGGCGCGGGCAGCGCGGGGCAAAACGGCACCCAGGCGGCAGCCCCATCAGGCTGGGAGGCTGACCGGTGATAAATTCCAACTCTTTATCGCCGTGCAATCTGGGCACACTGGCCATGAGTTTTTGAGAGTAGGGATGCAGCGGCGAACGGAAGAAACGCGTTGCATCGCTGACTTCTACAATCTGACCGGCATACATCACTGCCACGCGGTCCGCCAGCTCACTGGAGGTGGCAATATCATGGGTAATCAAAATGTAGCTAACTTCCAGCTCTTGCTTGATGCGCTTGAGCACATTAAAGATATTCGCCTGGGTCAGCACGTCCAGGGCAGAAGTGGGTTCATCCAGGATGACCAGGCTGGGCGCAGTGACCAATGACATGGCAATGGCTACCCGTTGGCGCATCCCGCCGCTCAGTTCAAAAGCGTAGCGGCTCATAAATTCAGCGGGCACGCCAACATGCTCGAACATTTTGTGGGCCGATTTCAACGCAGTGGGTTTATCCACACCCATGTGCACAGTCATCGGTTCCGCCACCTGATCCCCAACCCGCAGCACCGGGTTGAGCGAGTTCATGGCTGCCTGCGGCACCAGCGACATTTTCATCCAACGGATGTTCTGGCGGAACTCTTCATCGCCCATCCCCATCAACTCGGCGCCGTCAAGGTAAACTTTGCCGGTATAGGTGCCCACATTCCGGGGCAGCAAGCGTAAGATCGCCTTCGCCAATGAGCTTTTACCACAACCGGATTCCCCCAGGATTACGATCGCCTCTTTATATCCGAGATCAAAAGTTACCCCATCCACCGCCTGGACTTCCCCATTAGCTGTATGGAAGTACATTACCAGATCTTCAATGCGGAGTAATTTATCATCTGTCATGGGTTCTACATCCCTCTCAGCCTTGGATTGAAGATGCGGTCCAGGGCGAAGCCCAACATGGCAAAGCCCAAACCAGTAATCATCAGCAGCACAGCCGGCTCCAAAATCCAGTAATATAACCCCTTGTACAACGCTCCATTTGCCTGGGCGTCATTGATAATTTTGCCCCAGGTTGGTAAAACCGGGTCGCCCAATCCCAATACAGCCAGGGTTGCTTCCAGGAACACAAACGCCGGAACCGA
Organism: Anaerolineales bacterium; assembly: GCA_016935755.1. Classification (GTDB taxonomy): domain Bacteria; phylum Chloroflexota; class Anaerolineae; order Anaerolineales; family UBA4823; genus JAFGQI01. The sequence continues at coordinate 29,923 of JAFGQI010000066.1, read as the reverse complement.
AGAAACCAGGGCAGGAATTAACAGCGGGATCATGCGAGGGATCAAATAAAGGAACACAATCCGGGTGCTGCTGGCGCCATAGGCGCGAGCCGCCTCGATATAGGTCGATTCTTTGATCTGCATAAATACAGCCCGATAGCCCTTAATCGCTCCAGTAAAAATACTCAACAGGATGGTGACGCCCAGAATGGTCCAGATGCTCCTGGAGTAAAACGTTCCCACCATGATCAAAATGGATAGGAACGGCAGCACCAGGTTGACCTCGGTAATGCGCTGGATCAGATCATCCACCCAGCCGCCGTACCATGCGCCAACCGCGGCAATAATCATGGTCAGCACAGAAGTGCCCAAAGAAGCAAGCAGGCCAAAAGCCAGGGCAACCGGCACACCCCACAGCAAGGGGACGGTTAAATCGCGGCGCAGGTGATCCGTGCCAGCCCAGCCATGCAGCTGGCCATGGAAAACAAACTCGGCGCTGAGATCCGCATCTGGCTCAAAGGTTATCCCGTTGATCACTAACTTGTATATCCCTTTGACAGGTGTTGGCTCTTCAATGTTAGGATCAGCAAACAAGCCGATCATCGGGTCTACATCTTTTAACCGGCGCTTGAGCTTTTCATCCTGGGCGAAACGGAAAGTTTGGGCGTTGCTGACTCCAAAATCTGCAATGCGGATTTCTCTGCCGTCGGGCGTCTGCCACAGAATCGAAGCAAACGGCTGCTTCTCTACATACTCGGCTTTCAGGTACAGCGCCATTTCCTGAGGAAAATCATCGTAAGGATAATCAAATGAGAAAACCAGATTGATGCGGGTCGTGTTCTGCTCCCCTACGATGACTTCCTTGCTTACATCTTCATCTCCAATTTTCAAAATAAAGGATTCGGTAAGTTTTTTTCGGGTGAAATAATTAAACCAGGCAGGTGGTGCAAACTTGGGGTTCTGATACCAGACTTCCTCGCCGCCTCGCCAAAGCCGGACAGCTTCGCCATACGGGATCTTAATCACAGCAAAGGCAGCAACCGCGAACAGGAGCAAAATCACAATCAGGCCTGCGACTGCCGATGGGTAAAACATGATATCCTGGAAGGTCTTTTTCAGCGCGTTCATAGCTGACCACCCCCACCGCCGCCACCAACTTTGACTCTCGGATCTACCAGGGCATAGACAAAATCAAGCAAGAAAACCGTAATTGCCAGCAGGTAGGCATAAATGATGGTGGAGGCAACAATGACTGGCGTATCATACAACCCGATCGCCCTGAAGAGCGTGCGGCCCAAACCGGGCCACAAAAAGACCGTTTCAGTAACAATGGCCCCGGTCCACAGACCAATCAGCAGGAGGGCAAAGTTCGTCAGGATGGTCGGCAGAGTCGGGCGGAGAATGTAGCGCCGCTCGATATCACGCGCCGGCAGACCCTTAGCCTTAGCCATTTCAACATAATCTTCGCTGGAGTAAATCAGGAAGAAAGTGCGCCAGTTATAAATACTCAAGAAGAAAGCCGAGAAAATCAAGGCTGAAGCTGGCAAAATCAAGTGTTTGAGCACGCTGAGTGTGCGCTCAAGAAAGTTTTCCGGCGGGGGGGCGTCCACCATGCCCCCAAAAGGTAAAATCTTTAACACCGCAGCAAAAATCAATATAAAGAAAATGCCATAGAACCAGGGCGGCGCGGCCGAAGTGGGCGAAAACGTGATCACCAGCTTGTCCCAGATACTGCCATAATTGCGCGATAGGGATAGCGCCAGAAAGATGCTGGTGAAAAACAGCAGCAAGTTTGATGTGCCCATCAACAGCAAAGTAGGAGGTAGACGCTCAAGGATAATCAGGCGCACCTGCCTGGAACCGCTGTCGCTGGTCATATTGATCGCCCGACCGAGATCCAGGGTCAGGGCATTGATCAGATAATTAAAAGCACGTACTGCCAGGGGTTTGTCCAGCCCCATACGCTTTTCTTCCAGGGCAACCTTATCTATAACCAGTTTATTGCGCGCTTCCGGGGTCATATTTTTATTGGCCGGGTTGGCAACGATCTGCATCGTGATTCTTTCACGAATCTCGCCGCGCATGATTTCATCTACATATCCCCCCATGTTAGCGATCATGATGGTCAGGTAAACTCCAATTACGATGGTGATAAAAAGCGACACCAACCTGACCACAGTGAACTTGGCCACCCGCGAAAAAGTGCTGCTGCTGGATTTTTTGACCGGTTCAGCGCCGGGTAAGGCGGAATCTTCGAGTGTCGTCATACCTTGGCCTCCATATGATTATAGATAGGGGCAAGTTGCCTTGCCCCTATCTACGGTCAAAAACGAACCAGACTTACGGCGCTACTACGAACTCAAAGGTGACGAAGGTCGGCACGCTGACGGTCAGCGGGACGACTGCCACTTCAAGCTTGCTGGCGCCAGCCTCGAGCTTGCCGGTGACATCGGCGGGCAGAACGATCTTGAACTGCCCATCGGCGACAGCTTCGGCCTTGCCAACGTAGACGATCTCACCCTTGGCATCATAGAGCAGGAACTTAACTTCCTTGATGTCCTTCTGCGGGTAAGGTTCGCCCTTGAAGTTGATGAACACGTCAAAGCTGGCTTCGGCGCCGATTGCCACCTGGCCGGGGCCATCCACTTCCACTTCGGCGATGCGGGGCTCGGTGAAGACGTCCCAGCGGTTAGACATGTCGGGGAAGTCCGCAAAGCGCTTCAGGGTCAGGGTCTTCTCAGTCAGGAAGACTTTGTCCAGATAATACGGACCGGTGCCGATCCAGAAGTGATTGTGGGCATCATAGAAGGCTTTCAGGTTGGCATAGCGAGCGGCAACTTCGTCAGCGGTGATGTACTGGCTGAGGAAAGCTGCATAGGGGACGTAGGACTCGGTCGTGGCCTGATCCAGGTACTTGCCCAGGATTTCCAGGCTCGGGCCGCCAATGTAGTGGGTCCACTCGATCTCGGCTGCATCGGCTTTATCGGCGGAGTAGGCCAGTTCGCCAGCTGCTTCGGCCAGGTTGCTGATCGCAAGCGTGTGCCAGGAGCATTCGCCATAGCCGCAGTACGGCCACAGGGTGGTCACGTTCCATTCCGCATCCAGCTGGTATTGATCGCTGTAGTACTCGATGGTCAGCGGAGCAGTGGAAACGACCTTGAAGCCCTTGAAGACCGACATGAAGGACTCGAAGTTGGAAACGCGCGACTCATCGTAGATGGCGCTTTCCGGCTTGGAGGTGTCGAAGGTCATAATCATGGCTGCCATGAAGTCGCCCACCGACAGGCTGCTGCCATCATGCCACTTGACCGTCTCGAACAGGTCAGCCGGGTAGTACACCACACTCTTGCTCTTAGCAGTGACAGTCTCGGTGAACTTCTCGCCGGCGGTGATGAACTTCTGGTTGACGGCATCCCAATCTACAAATGCATCCGAGGGCACCACGATTTCAGGCTCGAACTTGAGGTCAACCCAATCGAGGGTCTTGCCTACGGGCAAGCCTTCCACGATGGTGACTTCAGCCCGCTCAGCGCGCAGCGGCCAGAACAGGCCAGTGAAGGGATCGGCCATTGTGCCGCCGCTGGTGGTGGCGCGGATGGCTGAGTTGTCGAAGGCCCAGTTGGTGCCAGCGACCGGGTTCCAGGGATCGACGAACAGGTCGGGCTGGCCCCAGGCCATGCGCCCGCCCTCGCGGTCCACGAAGCGCAGGGTGTAAGGCCAGAGCTGCGCGCCGTCGATGCCGGCAGCCAGGTCATAGGTCACGGCGACATCGGTGTTGTAAGGGGCAAAGTTCTTTCCGTCGATGAGGAAGACGCGGATCGAATCTTCCAGGGCCAGTTCCAGGGCGCGGGCAAAAGCCTCACGGCGCTCTTCCAGGTTGGCAAAGCGGTTGTAGGCCAGGTCGTCAGCCAGCTTGTTGAACTCTTCGGTAGGCGTGTAAGCCTGCCACAGAGCCGTAAAGCCATAAGCGCTGGAGGGGGTGTAGAAGAACTGGAAGTTATCACCCTGATCGCGGTCAATTACCGTCGCGCTCCAGGCGCCAGTGTAGATGTGGTACAGACCATCGGCCGGGTTGCCGCCCACCCAAATGGGGGAGGCTTCGGAAGAGGTCTTGTACTGGCGGTCAGTCGCGAAGCCAATGGCCTCGAGCTGGTTGCCAACGTAATCACCGATCGGGATGCGGGTGCCATCGCTGTCAGAGCGGATGAGTAGGATGACAACGACCGGCTCATTGTTGTACTGCCATTTGCCGTCCACCAGAGTGGCGCCCATGGCGGTCATTTCCGCATCAATCACCTCTTTGGCCTTTTCCATGTTGTAGGCATACTTGGCCTCGAGCTTGCGGGCCACATCAGCCAGTTCAGCATAGTCGGGGAACTTGGTGGTGATCGAGAAGAACTTCAGTTCAGCGCCGCCAGCGTAAATTTCCTGGTTGAGGTACTGGCGGTCAATCAGCCAGTTCATCGCCTCGCGCACCTTGGCAGAAGAGAACGGATTCAACTTTCCGGTCGCTTCAAAGACAGGACCAACCGGGTTGAAGGTCAGTTCATAGTACAGGCCGTTCTGCTCGGAGTAATTCAGGCCAGCTTCCTGGATGGAAGGCAGGTCGGCAGAAGAAAGGCCAGAGGCGTAGATATCGATCGCCTTTGCCTTCAGCTGGGTCACAGCCTGCTCGTCGCTAACCACCGAGAAGACGACCTCGTCCAGCCAGGCGCCTTTGCGGTCGGAGGGTCGCGGGGTCGGTGTTACCACAACTTCGACCTCTTTCTCGACCTCAACGGTCTTGACGACTTCCTTCTCTACCTCGACCTCAACGGTCTTGACGACTTCCTTACTGACCTCAACTGTCTTGATCACTTCCTGCGGAGCGCAGGAGGCCAGGAGCAAGCTGAGGACTACCAGGATGCTCATTACACCAAGCATCATTTTTGTTTTCATGTTTTCTCCTCCTCGAGAAAAATTAGGATTGGGTTATGGAACATAGATTGTTGTGTTGAAACGCGATACAACCAGGTTACAGAATTATGTTTTCTGGTCAACCACCTCCTTCCAAAGTCCATCTGATTAACCTCTAAAGCCCAATACAAATACTTCACAATACCTGATGATGCCGCGTGGCTTAAAATGTTACCACAAAAAAATGATTGGTCAACCTGCAATCACTCCTCTTGTCTGGTGCACTTTATCACCCTGAGGGCGCTCCATCAGGGACAGTCTGCGCCAAAGGAATAGGACTCCAGGTTCCACAAGGCGCTATCCGAAAACGAATCCAGGCCCAAACCACATAAAGCCGGGCGCATGACAGCTACTTTTAAACGGAAATAGAGCGGCAGGGCAGGCAGATCTTCGGCGAACAAAGCCTGCGCCTGGTGGTGCGCCTCTATCTGTCCTGCGCCGCCCGATAGTACCGTCGACGCCTGCTCGCAGAGGCGGTCATACTCTGGGTTGCTGTAGCCGCTGGCGTTAGCCCCGCCCCAGCCTTTCGGGAATTCCGGATAGGGACCTGGAATCTCGCTGGTGGTATAAAGATAACAGGGCGGCTGTAAAGCCGCCTCCCAGGCAAACTGCGCCAGCGAAAAATGACGTCCGAAAAGCGCTCCCTCCGGCCCGGAGGCGTAAAACGTCTCCCAGGGATTGCTCTGGATATTCACCTGGATGCCGCACTGCGCCAGCGAGGCCTGGATGATCTCAGCGGCGCGCAGCTTCTCAGCTTCATCGGTGGTCAGAAAATCCACCTGAAAGGGTGCGCCATCTGGCACGCCAGGAACAGCTTGCGACAGGCGCGGCGTCAGCGAATCGCCATCCTGATCCAGCCAGCCCACTGCATCCAATAAGGCGTTGGCGGCCTGTGGATCATAAGGATATTGGCGCACCTGGTCATTATAGAAGGGGTGGTTAGGCAGGATATAACTATCCGGAACGACAGATTGACCCAACATCAGCTCATCCACCAACTTTTGCCGGTCGAGGCATAAGGCAACCGCCTGGCGGGTTTCTTTCATCTCGAACAGAGCGACCGGAGGTTCACTCCCCGCTGAGACATAGGGTTGAATGCCAAACTCAAGATGCTCCCAGGCAGCGCCGGTCTGGAAAGCGGCCTTCAACTGCCCCTTCGACTGCAGCTCCAACAGGCGCGCACTCTGCGCCTCCAACCCGATGGTCTCATCCAGGATATCGCACTCGCCCGCCAACAGAGCGTTCAGGGCCTGGTCGGGATCGGGGACAAATCGAAAAACCAGGCTATCGAAGGACGGCAGCCCTTCGCCACTGCGGAAATAACCGGGATTCTTCTTCAGGGTGAGGTGATCACCAGCTATCCACTCTTCGATGATATAAGGCCCCCACCCCAGAGGGGTTCGGGTGACGCTCTGGTTGCTAAGCAGATCTTGCGGTAGGATGTTCCCCCAGGCATGCCGCGGCAGCGGGGTGAAGAAATTGCCCGCAAAAGCGGCGTCCATGTATCCTGGCAGGCCGCGCCACTCGATGGTCACGGCATCCAGAGCATTGTATGAGGCGGTGTGCGCAATCAAATCCGGGCGCGCCATAGGGTACAGGTTTGAGGCTACCTCAAAAGAGTATATTGAGTCATCAGCAGTCAGTGGGGTTCCATCCGACCAGGCCAGGCCTTCCCGCAGCCGGAAACGCACTACCAATTGGTCAAGCTGCACCAGCGCCGCTCCCGAGTAGATGAGCGCGCAGCCGGGCTGGCTGCAGCCTGCCGGGCGGTATAGAACACCCTCGCCCAGAGAGGCAATTTTGCCATCACTGGTTACAATTAAATTACCAACCTGGACGGTCACAGGTTCAATCAGGGCGGCGCGGTTTTCCAGAGAGGGTTTCTCCAGCAAAATCACCGGGGAGAGATCAAAATTCACCAGATCATAGGGACCATCATAGATGGCCTGGCGGATATTCCGGGCAGATCGCGAGATGTCGCCATATATGAACAAAGAGGCCGGCTCCTGTCCCATGCAGATAGTTAACAGATTCGGCGCGACCAGAGTCGTATTGGGCTCTGGTATCTCGGTTGATGCATCTGAGGCAGCGGCAGTTTCCAGCGGCGATCCCCCTCCCGGTGAGCCAATTTTACAAGAGGTGATTACCAATAAAATAATTACCGACAAGAGATGGAACCTGTTTTTTAGAACCCGCATGCCTGATTAATTCGCCATCCGCCAGGTTGTCGCCATTTGAAAAAACCAGGCGCGGGATTGGGTGATCGGGTCCCCCACCCATTTTGGCTGAATATATGGGTTAGGCCAGGGGTGGCTGACGCGGTTTTTTATGGACGAATACATGCTCGCTGGCAGCCATGACGAAGGGGGAAAAGGCAATGCAGCTGCGATCTGCAGCAGCTGCCGGCGGCCATCCCTGCGCGGTGAATGGCGGGCAGCCCAGTTTTTCATACATCGGCTCAGGTAATCATCCATTGGATCATTCATATTCCACACACCATTTATGGTCGATCGTAATTCAAATCCAGCATTCCATCGCCTTCCGCAAAACGCCCCAACCCCAGATTTTTCTTGAGCGCCTGGCGACCATAATGCAGGCGCGATTTTATCGTACCCATCGGCACCGCAAGAATATCAGAAATTTCCATCAGGGATAAGTCATTTAGATAATACAAGACCACCACCACCCGCTGAGCGGCTGGCAAATCCAGCACAGCCCGCTGCACCTGCTCCCAGTCATCGTTCTTCTCCGCCAGGTCGGCGGGTGAATATTTGGACGAGCCAATCAACCAGTCAGCCAGGTCTTCCAGGGGGCGCAGCCAGCGGCGATTCCGTTTCACGTAGGTGTAGGACAGGTTGGCGGTCATGCGATAGAGCCAGGGTTCCAGGGGGCGCTGCTGGTCGACATGATCCGCAAAACGATATAAGCGCAAGAAGACATCTTGCAGCAGATCACTGGCTGCCTCTGGATCGCCCGAGATGGCTAAGGCAGTCCTAAAAACCATCTGGCGATGGCGATCATAAAGCAGGCCTAAGGCTTCAAGATCACCTTTTTGTAATTGTGCGATTAATTCCTGATCACTGCTTTGAGACATATCCAAACCTGCCCACGTAAGATCAGCCTGAACAGGCAGCGCCTGTCCTATATTAAGATACTATAATTCTAACAGAAAGGTTCGATTTCTGTGAGGTATCTGCCTGAAAAAGCAGCCTCCAACCCGCTTAAAAGTAAAGAGCGGCTGCTCTTCCGGCCTGCCAATCAGCACATCTACCGGGGTAAAGCATCCGCTCCAGACAATCCAAGGATGCCGGTAAGTTATACGCCCCGGCCGCGCAGGCGGGGATCCATGATATCTCGCAGAGCATCCCCCACCAGGTTCCAGCCCAGGGTGAACAGGGCCAGCGCCAGCCCAGGGAACACCACGATATACCAGTATTTGGCCAAGGAGGGAATCCAGTTGCGGGCGAAGCTGATCATCTGCCCCCAGTCGGCGTAGCCCAGCTCGGTGCCGATGCCCAGGAAGCTCAGGGCGGCAAAGGAGATCACATCCGCGCCGATATTCATCGAAGCCAGGATCAGGGTGGGGTAGATAGCGTTGGGGATGACGTGCTTCAAGATGATGCGGCGATCCTTGACGCCAATCACGCGCGCCGCCATGACATAGTCGCGCTCGCGCACCGACAGGATATCCCCACGGATGATACGGGCGTAGCCCATCCAGCCAAAAGAGATCATGGCGACTAACGGCGGCCAGATGCCCTTGCCCAAGACGGGGGTCAGGATGGCCGAGAGAGTCAGCGCGGCCAGCAGGTACGGGAAGGCCATAAAGATTTCGGTGATGCGCATCAGCACCTCATCCACCCACTTGCCGTAGAAGGACGACAGGCTGCCGACGATGATGCCGATCAGCAGCGTCAGCCCCTCCACCGTCAGGCCAACCCTGAGCGCCGTGCGGGTGCCCCAGACCACGCCGTAGTACAGATCCCACTGCCCGCCGGTGGTGCCAAAGAAATGCTGCCACTTATCCAGGCCGACAAGCTTGAACCAGGCCGGGATCTCCGGAGGGCGGGTCTTCCATTCCGTGCCGGGCGCCTTGGGGGTGGAGCTGTAGCCGTCGCGTGGCACCATGAAAGGTTCACGTTTGTTGGTGGGCGGCGCCAGGACCGGCGCTAAGATGGCCACCAGGATAAAAAGGATGATCAGAGTTGTACCAACGATCGAAAGTGGATTGGTAATAATTCCCTTGAAAATCCGGTAGATCTCGGGGCCTAAAGCGCGCTCCAAAGCGCTGATTTTGCGCTCGGGGAGCGTGTCCAGATAGCTGGCTTTGGGGGTCGGAGTTCCAGTAACTGCAGTCATGGCTCATCCTCCAAACTAATTCAGGCGGACGCGTGGGTCCAGAAAAGCGTACATTACGTCAACAATCAGATTGGCTACAATCAAAATCATACCGCTCAACAAGGTAAACGAGAGCACGGCAATCACATCCAGCTGCGCCGCGGCTGCGCCAGCGGCCTGGCCGATGCCGGGATATTCGAAAATCGTTTCGGTCAGCACCGCCCCGCCCAGCAAGCCCGCCACGGTAAAGCCGCTTAGAGTGGCGACCGGGATGAGGGCGTTGGGACGGGCATGACCATTCACCACATCCTTCTCTTTCAAGCCCTTAGCCCGCGCCGTGACCACGTACTCCTGCCGCAGGGTTTCCAGCATGGAAGAGCGCGTTACGCGCAGGTAGGTAGCAATCGAAATCAGCGAAAGCACGGATACGGGCAGAACCAGATGCCGCAGTGCATCCAGGAAGATATCCACCCGCCCGTTTAGCAGCGAGTCCACTGTGATCAGGTAGGTGTAATTGTTCCACTGTTCAGAACGCAGGATCTCGGTCACCCAATCCGAGACGCGCCCCGGCGGGAACCACTGCAGGTTAGCGTAAAAGATCATCAGGGCTAAAAGACCGAAGACAAAGCTGGGCAGGGAGTGTCCCAGGATGGCGAAGACGCGCGCCAGCTGGTCGATAAATTTATTGTGGTTCACCGCGGCGATGATGCCCAGGGAAACACCCAGTAAAATGATGGGTATAACCGTATATAAAGCCAATTCGACCGTCGCCGGGAAGCGCCGGGCAAGCAGCTGGGCGACCGGCTGGGAAGCGCTGCGCGAGTAGCCAAAATCGCCGCGCAGGATGCCGCCCACTGTCTTCTTATCCACTGGATCCCAGCGGCCTACCAGCCAGTGCCAGTACTGCACCGGGATGGGGTCAGCCAGGCCGTAGCGGCGGATAATGCCGTCCATGGTGGACTCGTTCTTGGGGATATCGCGCACATACAGGGCGGACCGCTCTTCCGGGCTGAGAAACTGGAGCATGCCAAAGATGAGGGCGGTCACGCCAAAAAGAATGAGGGGCAGGATTAATATGCGCCGGATGATGTAGTTGGTCATGGCGGTCACTCTCCTGGGGCAGAATTCTGTAGGGGCGTACCTCGTACGCCCCTACAGAGGGGTGAGGCTTATTCAGCCATCACGATAGAACTTAGTCTTTCCACAAAGCGTAGTAGTACTGAGCCGAGAGAATCGGGTTGCCATACCAGCCGTGCAGCCAGCGGTGCTGGTAGCTGCGGCCATTGGCGACGTACAGGATCAGGCCAGTGATAGCTTCGTGGTACATGGGGTTGAACTCGTTCTTGTAGATCGCGTCGCGCTTGACCGGATCAGGCTCGGTGACGGCGCGGCTGATGACCTCCTCGAACTGGGCCTGCAGCTCCGCCGGCAGGTTCTGGCGGTTGCCATAGGTGCCGATGGCGTAGGGCTGGACCCAGTTGTGGGTGTCGTGGATGTCCTCGATCCAACCAACCGGGAAGAGCGGCAGTTTCTTAGCGCGCTGGTTGCGCAGGTAGGTCGGCCACGGAATACCAGTTACCTCGATGATGAAGTTCTCATTGAGGGCGGCGAGTTCACTCTGGAAGATCTGGGCCAGGGTCTGGCGGCTAGTATTGCCGGTGTTGTAGGCGATGGTCAGCCGGAAGCCGGTGTCCCACAGGGAGACATCACCGTCCGCAGCCGGTTCCCAGGCGTCATCCACCTGCTTCCACATGGAGGCCTTGAGCTCTGACTCGCACAAGGCGGGGTCATACTCGTAGACCGGGGCGTTCTCATCGTAGCCGATCATGCCGGGCAGCATGACGCCGTGCGAGCGAACGGCCTCGCCCTGCAGGATGTCATTCAGGTAGACATCATAGTTGAAGCAGGCGGCAAAACCGCGGCGCACATGCGGGTCGTTGAAGAAATTGGGCGGGACGCCATTGCCATCCAACGTGCCGCTGCCGATGAAGTTGTTGCCGCCATCCGTATTCATCACAAAGGTGTAGAAGAAGTCGGTGCGGGAGGAAGTCGGGTAGCCGCGGATCATGCGCAGGGGGTTGTCAGGCATGTCAGTGGGCGTGCAGTTGGTGTCTTCCAGCTCGCAGATTTCACCGACCAGCCCGTCCACCTGCGGCCAGTCAGCCGAGCTGCCGACTTGGACTGTATCGACATCACCAGCCTGCGCCATGGCGAAGCGGGTGGACCACTCATCAACGCTCTTGACGATGATCTTCTTGAGCCGGGGAGCGCCGGTGGGGCCGCCTTCCCAGGCGGGCTCGGTGCGCCAGTAATCTTCGTTGGCGACCAGGACATATTCCTCAGCAGGGGTCCAGTGATCCAGCTTGTAGGGGCCGGTGCCCATGGCGCCGGTGCCAATGGCGGTTTCGTTGATCTGCTCAGAGGACTTGCCATAGAAGTTCTGCCAGGTGGCGCAGTCGCCATCCCAGCCGCCGTTGGCGGCAACCCAGGCCTTGGACTGGATCGCGCCCCAGGAGTTCGCCAGGGTAGCGATGAAAGGCGCCCAGGGCTGCTTGAGAGTCATGACCACGGTATTGGCAGCCGGGTCGGCCACAATAACGCTCTTGACCTGCTCGCAGACCGCGACCAGAGTCTCGGCCGGGACCAGGATCAGGTTCTCGGGGTCATCGTTGAGGCTGGAGAGATCGGGGCTGACTACGGTAGCATCGATCAGGTCGGTGACATCATAGTTGCCGACGCCGAAGAAAGCCTCGGTGAACAGCCACTGCGGGGAGACGGTGCCGCCCTGCAGCAGGCCGCGCTGGATTGAGAAGGCCACATCCTCAACCGTCATGTCGGTGCCGTCATGGAACTTGACGCCCTCACGGATCTTGAAGGTGTAGACCAGACCATCCGGCGAAATGCCGCCGTTTTCGATGCTGGGCACTTCCAGGGCAATCTGGGGAGTGAAGGCATTCGGGTCTTCCTTTTCGTAGAAGACAAGGGTATCGTAAACATTGATCAGGATACCAATGCCAGCGCTCTCGTAGTCCAGAGCCGGGTCGAGGGTTTCAGGATCGCCAAAGGTAGCCAGGTTCAACACAGTCGGGTCTTTGGACTTAAATTCAACCGCTGCCTTCGTCTCGGGGGTAGCGGTCACCACGACCGTCTCGCCCTCTTCCACGACCTCGATGGTCTTGACGACCTCGACGGTCTGGACAATCGTCTGGGGGGTCGCCTGAGCACAGGCACCCACCAGCATGCTCGCTATGATGAGCAGCGAAGCAACAAAAAACAGTTTTGTACGCATGTTTCTTCTCCTCAAGAAATTAGAGTATGTAAATTTTACGATCTGGTAAGGTATCAGGTTCATCTAGCTATAGCTTTTAACTGGCAGCAACCACCTCCTTTCACGAATCTAAATCAGATGACAGGCCACCCAATGATCGGGGGCAACTTCGCGCCATTCGGGCACCTGCTCGGCGCAAACCTTCTCGGCCAACGGGCAGCGCGTGCGAAAACGGCAGCCTGAAGGCGGGTTCACCGGGCTGGGCACATCACCCTCCAGGATGATGCGCTGGCGTTTTTCTTCTACAAAAGGATCCGGCACAGGCACAGCAGAAAGCAGCGCCTGGGTGTAGGGATGCAGCGGGTGTTCATAAAGCTCATCGCGAGTAGCCATCTCGGCCAGGATGCCCAGATACATCACCGCCACCCGGTCGCTGATATGCCGCACCACCGATAGATCATGGGCGATGAACAAATAAGTCAGGCCGAGCTTTTCCTGCAGGTCTTCCAGCAGGTTGATCACCTGGGCCTGGATGGAGACATCCAGGGCCGAGATCGGTTCGTCGCAGACGATAAATTCCGGCGAGAGGGCCAGAGCGCGAGCGACGCCAATGCGCTGGCGCTGACCGCCGGAAAATTCGTGCGGGTAGCGGGCGGCAAAACCCGGGTTCAAACGCACCGTATCCAGCAGCTGGTCGACCCGGTCATCGATCTGCTTGCCCTTGGCCAGATCGTGAACCAGCAGCGGCTCGCCAACGATCTCGCGAATGGTCATGCGCGGATTCAGGCTGGCATAGGGATCCTGGAAGATCATCTGCATGCGCTGGCGCATGCGGCGCAAGTCCTCACCCTTCAGATTGACCAGGTTGACGCCATCAAAACTCACATCGCCAGAGGTTGGGCGGTAAAGCTGCAGGATGGTGCGCCCGGCGGTCGACTTACCACAGCCCGACTCACCTACCAGGCCGAAGGTTTCACCGCTGCGGACAAAAAAGGTGATCCCATCGACGGCATGCACCACGCCCACCTGGCGCTGGAAAACACCTGCCAGGATGGGGAAATGCTTGACCATATTATCGACGCGCAGAAGGATGTGGTTTTCAGACATTGCGAGGTTTCCCTTCTTCTACGTTCCACCAGCAGGCGGCGCGGTGTTGGACATCCACATCGAAAAGCGGCGGATTTTCCTGGCAGCGGTCAAATACATACGGGCAGCGGGGGGAAAATGGGCAGGCGACCGGCTGCTCCAGCAGAAGCGGCGGCAGACCGGGGATGTCGGTCAGCCGATGGTGCTCGGTCTCGTCCAGCCTGGGCAGGCTGTTCAGCAAGCCCAGGGTGTAGGGGTGGGTCGGGTGGGAGTATAAATCCTTCACCGAGGCTTCTTCAATAATATAACCGGCATACATCACAATCATGCGCTGGGCCAGGCCAGCCACCACGCCCAGGTCATGCGTGATCCAGACCACCGACATGCCAATTTCATCGCGTAATTTCTTGACCAGTTCGATAATCTGTGCCTGGATAGTCACATCCAGGGCGGTGGTAGGCTCGTCTGCGATCAAGATTTGCGGGTTGCAGGCCAGGGCCATGGCGATCATCACGCGCTGGCGCATACCGCCCGAGAACTGGTGGGGATATTGGCCCAGCCGTTTTTCAGCTTCGGGAATACCCACCAGGTTCAGCAGTTCCAGGACACGCTCTTCCGCTTCTTTTTTGCCCATGCCCATATGGAGCATCAGCGGTTCAGAAACCTGCTTGCTGATCGTCAGCACCGGGTTTAAAGAAGTCATCGGATCCTGGAAAATCATCCCGATCTGCGCGCCCCGCACAGAGCGGATCTCATCAGGCGTCATGTGCAGCAAGTCGTTGCCATGGAACATAGCCTGTCCAGAGACAATTTTCCCGGGGGGCCGGGGGATCAATTGAAGCAATGATAACATGGTGACGCTCTTGCCGCATCCGCTCTCCCCCACCACTCCCAGAGTTTCTCCTTCGCCCAGGAGAAAGCTGACCCCGTTGACTGCATAAACTGTGCCCTCTGGAGTATAAAAACGCGTGATCAGGTTTTCAACCTGTAATATAGATGGACGACCATTGTCAGGGCTCATGAAGGGCAATTCTCCTCGGTTATGACTTTATTTTTTTCTTCCATCAAACAGGCACACTTATACAAAACCATATACTCTATATACAAATAATGAGCTGGACAAGTTCAAATATCACCCCCCGTTCTGATGATTGGTGCAAAACATAAACCACGGATCCATTCCAGAAGCAATTTTTCTCGCCTGAATAACAAATATATGCGGTCTGACCGTTAAGCGAATAAATTATAAGTTTGAATCATAAGACTGTCAACTGTGCCATTCTTCATTTCTTCAGGTGTTTTTTGTAATATCCCAGCAAAAATTTTCCTACTCTTCATCTCCAAAGCGCATGCGCAGGTAAGAATGGTATCTTTCGGGGTGAACTAGCCCTTTTTGCACCTGTTCTCGCACCGCGCAGCCAGGCTCGTGTTCGTGTGTGCAGTTGCTGAACTGGCAGCGATGCACCAGAGGCCGCAGCTCGGGGAAATAGCCATCCAGTTCCTCAGGTTCGATATCCCAAAACGCCAGCGCTTTCAGCCCAGGTGTGTCTGCCACGTAGCCGCCTTCTGCCAGGCGGAACAGCTCCCGTACAACCGTGGTATGCCGGCCCTTACTGGTAGCCTGGCTGACCTGGCGGACGGCCTGCCCCAAACCGGGCTGGATGGCGTTCAACAGGCTGGACTTCCCCACCCCAGAAGGGCCGGTGAACAAAGACATTTTGCTGATCAAATGAGCATGCAACTCATCCACGCCAAGCCCCTGACGGACAGAGGTATAAATCACCGGATAGCCCAGAGCAGGATAATGACCATACAGGTTTTTTGCCTCTTCCAGGCCAACCAGATCCACTTTGTTGGCTACGATGATGGCCGGCACGCCATGCTTCTCTGAGATCACCAGGAAGCGATCCAGCATGCCAAAACGCGGCGCTGGTTCGGCGCAGGAGAAAACCAGCACCACCTGGTCGGGGTTGGCAATTAAAATCTGGCGATACTCACCACGAGGATTGGGAGCCAGGCGAGAAAACATGCGCTGCCGCGGTTCCACTTCTTCGATCACGCCCTCCCGGCTTTCCAGGGGGGTGATTTCGACCCAATCTCCCACGGCTGCCACATCCCCTTGTCGCCGGCCTTTCTTTAAACGGCCCCGCAAACCACACACATATGTGCCATGCTCAGTTTCTACGGTAAAAAAACCAGATTGCGTTCGGGTGATCAAGCCTCGCATCAAGAATATCCCTGTCAAGCGGCGTTTATGGCGTGGGGGTTGAGAGCAGCTCTGGCACCGGTGTGGGCGTGACGTTGAAAGAGGTTTCCCACCAGTATAGTTTTAAGGGCTGCCCACTGAAATATAATTCTACAATGCGGCGAAAAATGGGGGCGGCATAATCGGAGCCTTCGCCAAGGTTTTCAAGCACAACTGCTATGGCGATATCGGGTTTATCCTGCCTCTCGGCAAAGGTATAGCCAGCGAACCAGGCGTGCGGCCGGTCGGAGCCGCTCTGGGCGGTGCCGGTCTTGCCTGCCACGGCGATATCCAGGCCCGTGAAGCGGTGCCAGGCTGTGCCGCGCGGCTTTTCGTTGCGGATTACGCCCACCATCGCATCCTGGATCATCTTGATGTTCTCTGCGCTCAGCGGAAGCTTGCCTGATATCTGGGGTTTAAAACTGCTCTCTGGCGTGCCATCCGTCGAAGCGATTTTTTCTACTACCTGGGGGACATACAGCGTGCCACCATTGCCCACAGCGGCAACAAAATTCGCCACCTGCAGAGGCGTCACCAGCACATCGCCCTGGCCAATCGCCATATTTACCGCCTCCATGACCACGGATGGGTCGGGGATGTTGCCCTGCGCTTCGTCCAGACCAACAATACCGGTCGGTTTTCCCAACCCAAAACCACGCGCCATGTCTGCCACGGCGGTGGTCAGCCCACGATTATACAAATCCAGGCCAATATGCCAGAAGAACGGGTTGCAGGAGCGCATCAGGCCCTGGGGCAGCGTTAATAACCCGCTGGGAATGGTCCTGCGGTCGGATAAATAATAGTCGTAGGTCCAATCATGCAATTCCACACCTGGCAGCTCATCAAAAATATAGCCGCACTGATAGGTAGTTTCCGCATCATAAAAACCACTCTCCAGCCCGGCTGCCATGGTGATGATCTTGAACACCGAGCCCAGCGGATATTGGCCCTGTGTCGCCCGGTTGAGCAGGGGGAAATCCGGGTCGTTGCTGATTTCGGCAATCAGCGTCGAGCTGTTAAAATTGACCGGCTCAAAAGCATTCGGGTCAAACCCAGGCGAGGAGACCATCGCCAGCACCCGCCCCGTATCGCGCTCCAGCACAACAATAGCGCCGGTAAAGGAAGAGATCGCCAGCTGGGCCGCCGCCTGGAAATCTTTATCCACCGTGCTGAATACCGCCTGAGCTGGACGGGCGCTGGCCTCAGCCAGGCGAGTCACCGGCTGCCCCTGGGGATTGAAAACATACAGAGCGCCGCCTCTCTTGCCTGCCAGATAGGCTTCGCCCCATTTCTCCAGGCCGCTGCGCCCTACCCGTTCATCTTGCTGGTAGCCTTTCCGGATATATTCGTCCACTTCGTCTGGTTGGATGGCGCTCACATATCCCACCACATGCGGGGCAATACCGCCATCGAAATAATAGCGCGATTTGTAAGGGCGCAGCACCAGACCAGCATAACTCATGAGAATATCGTAGCGGCTGGCTGCCTGATCCGCCGAGATCACACCCAGCGGGATATACCAACCGGCTCCAACCGGCGCGCTGTCAGACAGCGCCTGGATGGTGTCCACCCGCAGGCCAGTCAGGTCAGCCAGTTGAGCAAACAATTCTTCCTTCTGCGAGGCATCTATCTGATCGGGGATCAGCCCTATGGCAGTGGTGTCTGTCTGGGCTACCAGGGCCTTGCCAGAGCGGTCATAGATATTGGCGCGTGAAGGGGTATACCCTTTGCGATCCATCATCAGGTAATTCCCGCCATGCAGTTCTGGCAAAATCAAGGCCTCGTCCCACTGCACTCGCCACTGGCCTTTTTCCAGACGCAGATTCATGGTGGTATCACGGACCAAATCGCCAACCAGCACGCTGTGCAAAGTAACCCGGTAGCTGGCCTGAGCTGTGTCCGGGTTCGTGAACAGGGACAGGATTTCATAATCCACACCGCTCAGAGCGGCTTCTTCTTCTACATTTTGATATTGTTCGGTGAACTTCTCCTGGCTGAGGGCGTCGCGGCTGACTGAGGTCAACATCTCATACATCAGGGCATAATTCCTCTGCTTCCATGCATCCAGGTAGGATTGCACCACAATTCTTGAATCAGGAATATCACCCGGCGTGGTTCCTGGCTCAGCGGTTTTCACAATAGGCGTTATGTCTGTTGACGGCTGTAAACCAGTTTCAACCGGCCAGGCGCAGGCGGGAATAGAAACGATAAGGGCAAAGAGAATCAACAATAAGAGGCTGTCAAGATGTGGTTTCATTCTCATATTTACTGATACAGGTGGAAAACCGGGCATATATAATCCAGAGCTTGCTGGCAGGAGCGGGCAAGTTCCGTTTGAACAAGGGCGCCGGGTTGATGATGCACGCCAGCCTGGGTCAACAAACGAGACAGCAGGCACAATGGCAAACCCATTACATTGGCGTAGCAACCGTGCAGATGCTCAATCGGCTTGAACCCATCGTGTTGGATCGCATAAGCGCCGGCTTTATCCATGGGATCGCCGCTGGCAATGTAGGCCGCAATTTCAGCGTCGGTGTAATCCCGCATCGGCACATCTGTGCTGCAAACATCCGTGAGCAGCCTGCCATCGTTCACACACAAAAGCGCCAGGCCGGTCAAAACCTGATGCACCCGACCGCGCAGGAGGCGAAGCATTCTCTCGGCATCCTGAGCGTCGGTGGGCTTCCCCAGGATTTCATATGCGCCAGGGGCGCCGGAATACGACACAACGGTTGTGTCCGCCGCCACAATCCAGGTCTCAGCCCCTGCAGACGCGGAACACCGCTCAGACAGGGCTGCCCTGGCCTTACTCTCCGCCAGGCGGCGCACATAGGCCTCAGGAAGCTCCACTGGCTGCACTTGTTCATCCACATGAGCAGAGCATATCATATATGCCCACCCAGCCAGTGCCAGAAGCTCTTTACGACGCGGCGAATTTGAGGCCAGAATCAACATACTGCAAATTTTATCACCCGACCGGCATCCCAATTGTCGACCAGGCGCTCACCGTGTATTCTAACACACTCACAAATGGGGTAAAATCGAGAAAGATTTTATCAGACAGTAGCGCCAGGTCAGGAGAAAAAATCATGGAGATGCTAAAGCAGCGCATCATACGCGAGGGAAAGAACCTTGGGGGAGGCATACTGAAAGTGGATGGTTTTATTAATCACCAGGTTGATCCAGAGCTAATGGACGCCTGCGGGCGTGAATTCGCCCGTCGATTCCAGCAGTTAGGAGCGACAAAGGTGCTGACCGCCGAAATATCTGGCATCGCGCCTGCTCTAATGACCGCCATGCACCTCGGGCTGCCGGTGGTTTATGCCCGCAAACACAAACCGATCACCATGCCCGACCAGGTTTTCTTAACCCTCTCCCCTTCCCATACCAAGGGACGCATGGTCGAGCTGATCATTTCCCCCGAATACCTGGCGGGAGGAGAGCGCGTGCTCATTATTGACGACTTCCTGGCAACCGGCGCGACCATCCTGGGGTTGGTGCGCCTGGCGCAGGCGGCGGGAGCCCGTCTGGTTGGGGTTGGCGCGCTGGTCGAAAAGACTTTCGAAGGCGGCCGGGAAGCTCTTGCCCACCTGGAGGTGCCGATCGAATCGCTGGTGCGCATCAGTTCGATGGAAAATGACCAGTTTACTTTCACAGAATGTTGATTGACAGCCTCGCCATCCTGGACTTTGGCTCGCAGTACACCCAGCTGATCGCCCGACGGGTGCGCGAGTGCCAGGTTTACTGCGAGCTTTTCCCCTGGGATACGCCCGCCGAAAGAGTGCTGGCTCAAAAACCGCGCGGCTTCATTTTGTCGGGTGGACCGGCTTCAGTGTATGAAACAGGCGCCCCTACAATGCCCGGCTACGTGCTGGAGAGCGGTCTGCCTGTCCTGGGTATCTGCTACGGGATGCAGCTCTTGACCCAGGCGTTGGGGGGGAAGGTGGGCGCCTCGGCTGAACGAGAGTATGGCCCCTCCGACCTGAACACAGAAACAGATAATCCCTTAATTCCCCCTGGCATCCAGCGCGTGTGGATGTCGCATGGCGATCGGATCGAACTGCCCCCTCCAGGGTTCTCCGTGCTGGGACAAAGCCCGAATTCTCCGATTGCCTTCATGGGCGATCTGTCGCGCCGCTATTTCGGTTTACAGTTCCACCCGGAGGTGCACCATACCCCCGGGGGGAAAGAAATCCTGCGCCGTTTTGCGATCGAGATCTGCCAGGCATCTCCGGGCTGGACACCCGAGTCGATCATCACCCAAAGTGTGCAGCGCGTCCAACAGCAGGTAGGCAAAGCCACGGTGATCTCCGCCGTCAGCGGCGGGGTGGACTCCAGCGTGGCGACCGCCATGGTGCAGCGCGCCGTCGGCGATCAGCTCATCTGCGTATTTGTGGATACGGGGCTGCTCCGCCAGGGCGAAGCGGCGCAGGTGAAAGCGACTTTGCAGGAGAGACTGGGGATTGAGCTGATCTCAGTTGATGCTGCTGAGCAGTTTATGCGCGCCTTGAACGGCGTAACCGCCCCGGAGCAGAAACGCCAGATCATCGGCGAATTATTCATCCGCATTTTTGAGCAACAGGCGCGCCAGCTTGGCCTGCCGCGTTATCTGGTGCAGGGCACCATTTACCCGGATGTGGTCGAGTCAAGCGCGCCCGATCGTACGCAAGCCCAGCGCATAAAGACACATCATAATGTGGGTGGCTTGCCTGAAGACATGCAGTTCGAATTAGTAGAACCATTGCGCTACTTGTTTAAAGATGAGGTGCGGGCGGTAGGTGAGAACCTGGGTTTACCGGCTGCAATGGTCTGGCGGCAGCCGTTCCCTGGCCCAGGCCTGGCTGTGCGCTGCCTGGGAGAAATCACCCCCGATAGGATCCAGCGCCTGCGCCATGCAGATGCAATTTTTACCAGCGAACTGGCCGAGGCCGGTTTGCTGCGTATGGCTTTGGGAGAAGATCAAACCCAGGGTACAGCGCAGGCTTTTGCCGTGCTCCTGCCGGTCTATTCGGTGGGCGTGATGGGCGACCAGCGCACCTACCAGGAGACGATTGCGCTGCGAGCGGTTACCACTCAGGATTTTATGACCGCAGATTGGGCGCGCCTGCCATATGATCTGCTGGCTAAGGTCGCCAGCCGCATCGTCAACGAGGTTCAGGGCGTCAACCGCGTCGTCTATGATTTAACCAGCAAACCGCCGGCGACAATCGAATGGGAATAAAGCCAGATTGTGCTGCACTTCTTGTGCTACAATTCAGATATGCCACGTAGAATAAACCTGGCACATTTGCGTTCGGCGCTTATTTCACCAGTTATCAGCCTGTTATTATGCCTGCTGCTGCTCCCGGTTCCTGCCAGCGCGCAGGGGACAAGCCGCGCCGACCTTGGCGCGCCTGATCTGGAAAATTTCCCGCAGGTGGAGGCGTATCTGGATGTTGACGATGGGAGAGGCGGTTTTATCAAGGGGCTGCAGACAGACCATGTGCGCATCATTGAAGATGGTAACATCCTGCCCATCACTGAATTGATCGAGATGAATCCGGGGGTTCAATTCGTCACTGCGCTCAACCCGGGCCCAGCGTTGGGAGTACGTGACAACCAGGGCGTATCACGCTACGACTTTGTCAAACAGCATCTGGCTGGCTGGGCTTCCAATCGCATGGGTTCAACGCTGGATGACTTAAGCCTGATTATCACCGGCGGAAAAGAAATCAGCCACACACCCGATCCAGCAGAGTGGCTGGAGGTCTTGCAGAGCGATCAGGTGAACGCACGGTCAGCCAATCCGAGTCTGGATACATTATTCCGGGCGGTGAACCTGGCTTCGGATGTTCCCCCTCGTCCTGGGATGAGCAGAGTTGTGCTGTTCATCACCCCTGCCCCCGATACGCAAGCCAGCCAGGCGCTCGAAAGCCTGATCTCTCAAGCCCAGCAGCAAGGGGTTGTGATCTATGTCTGGATGGTATCATCCGCGGGGACCTTTCCGACCGTTGGGATGAAGCGCCTGACCGATCTGGCAGAGCAGACCGGAGGTCAGATCCTGACTTATTCCGGCGCTGAAACACTGCCCGACCCCGAAGAGTTCCTGGCGTCGATGCGCCGCATCTACCAGCTGAGATACCAATCCGCGATCCGGAGTTCTGGCGACCACCAGGTCATAGCGCAGGTGCAGATTGGGGTGGAGCAGTTTGAGTCATCCCCCAAAAACTTTACCCTCGAGCTTCTGCCCCCACAGCCAGCCTTCGTCAACCCACCGATCGAGATACTGAGGAAAGCGGTGATCCTATCGGAAAGCCAGCCTGCAACAGGGACGAATACCGGGGCGCTCAGCGATCAAGAGAACAGTTCAGGCTCTGAACCGCTGGCGGGTTATGAGCCCAAAGAGCAGAGCCTGCAGGTAGTCTTTGATTTTCCCGATGGGCGCAAACGTACCATCAGCCGTTCAGCGCTGTTGGTGGATGGCGTCATCGTCGCCGAGAACATTGAACCACCCTACGATCAATTCGCCTGGAACGTTGAAAGCTATCTGAACAGCGGAACTCATCAGATTCAAGTGCAGGCCTGGGACTCGCTGGGGCTGGTTGGCAGCAGCATTGAACTGCCTGTGCGTATTACAGTAGAAAAATCCAGGCTGGATGTCTGGGCAGTTGTCCGGCGCAATCTTCCTATCCTGATTATGCTGGCAGTATTGCTGACCGGGGCAATTCTGCTGCTGGTATTGGTGCTCGGCGGGCAGCTTCGCCCGGGCGTCACGCGGGCAGGACGCCAGAAACGCCGTGGTGTGGATCCGGTCACCGAGCCTGTAGTTGTGCAAGAAGAGCCAGCCAGTTCACACCGCCCGGGCTGGGTGAACCGCCTGCAGTGGCCGCAGCGGCATATCACCCCAAAAGCATACGCTTTTCTCAGTAAAATCTCAGAAGCAGATGAGCCATCTGATGCTCCACCAATGCCAATCAGTACGGATGAAGTGACCCTGGGGAGCAATCCGAACCAGGTTACGCTGGTGCTGGATGATCCCTCTATCGAACCACTGCATGCCAGGCTGGTGCGCAGCGATGATGGCGCTATCCGTCTTTCGGATGAAGGTTCAATCGCAGGCACCTGGATCAACTACGCCCCGGTTTCTCAAAGCGGGATGAAACTTGAACATGGCGATTTGATCCATATCGGTCGGGTTGGTTTCCGCTTCACCTTGCGGAAGCCTGGCAAAGTACGCAAACCAGTGGTAACATTGCAAACCTTAGCGGTGAAGAGCGCCGCGGGCGAAATGAAACCGGACGAAACTGATACTTCAGAGGAGCGGCAGTCGTGATACCAGCCGAAAGATCTCACCTGCACGTCTCAGCCAAAAGCCATCCTGGCATGAACAGGAAGAACAATGAAGACCGCTACGCGGTCTCGGCCTACCGGTTGAGTGATGCGCAGCCTACACCAGCCCTGTTTGCGATCGTCTGCGATGGCGTTGGTGGTCACCAGGCGGGTGAGGTGGCCGCCGAAATGGCGGTGGAGATCATCAGCCAGGAAGCCGCCGCCAGCGATGCATCCGCACCCCTGCAGACCATGCGGCAGGCGATCCAAAAAGCCGGCCAGACGGTATTGGAACAATCCGAGAAAAACCCGGAACTGCAGGGCATGGGCGCTACCTGCGCCTGTGTGTGGATCATCGACGACCGCCTGTATATGGCTAATGTGGGCGATTCGCGCATTTACCTGGTGCGGGGCGGGGCTATCCAGCAGATTTCCACTGACCATACCTGGATCCAGGAGGCAATGGATGCCGGTCTGCTGACCCCAGAGCAGGCGCGTGGGCATCCAAACGCGCATGTCATCCGGCGGTATCTGGGATCAAAACAGCCCGTCGAAGCTGACACCCGCCTGCACCTGCGAGATGGCGAAAGCGATGAACAGGCCGAGGCGAATCAAGGGATGAACCTGCTGCCGGGCGACCAGCTGGTGTTATGCAGCGACGGATTAACCGATCTGGTCAGCCCCGCCGAAATCCTTTCATCCTTACCCGCCGGTCTGCAGCCGCAGAAACAGGATGAAGCCGTTCAAAACTTGATTAACCTGGCCAACCAGCGCGGCGGGCACGATAATATCACCATCATTGCTTTGCAGATACCAGCCGCCGAGGCTGCGGTCAGCTTTGTCGCGCCAGCCCAGCGCGGCAGACTGGCAAAGCCGACCTGCCTGGTCATCGGGTTAGTGTCTATCGTGATCATTGCCCTGCTGGCTGGTGGAGCTTACCTGCTCTTGAACCGGCTATCTGACCGGCCTGCAGCCACCATGACCGGTGCTCCACAAGCGAGTTCACCTGCCATCTTGCCTGCCACCCAGGTGATCACTCCCCTCCAGCCGCCCCCCGTGCTGAATACACCTGAGGTACAGCCGAACGCTTCCCCCTCCGTCCAGGAAACCGCCGCGCCTACCTATACCCCCTGGCCCACCAACACAACCAGCCCTTGAGTCGACCGGCTCATCAGGGCAGCGCGCCGTAGAAGACCTGGTTGCCAATCGCCAGGAAGATCATGCGCTCGCTGGCATGCACCAGAAAGGCCGTCACGGGGCCTTCGGCGACTGTCTTTAATGGCAGATACTGCCTTTGAAAGGCCAGGTTGCGGAAGCTGAAATGGAAAATCGCCTGGCTCTTCGGCTCAAGCAAAAACAGAGAGGGATCAGGTGGGGAGGAAGCCAGCACCTGCACAAACGGAGCAGCCAGCGCCATCGGCAAGTTCTCGCGTCCCGGGCGGAAATCGATGAATGGCGGATCAGAGCAAGGATATTTCACCTGCTCGTTTGCGGTGTAATTGCACAGGGTGACCCGCCCATCTGAGCGCAGCAGGTACAGCTCATTGCCATTGACCACCAGATCGATGACATCCTGCAGCGCCGGGATTTGAGTGGCCGGTAAAAAGAAGGGGGAAGGGTTCGGGACAATTTTGCCGCCCCAATATATCCAGACCGCGTTGGTGAGTGAATCCAGCGCATAGAGATCGCCTGCATCTTGGGTGATGCCCACCAGCTTCCCCCAATTGGAGCCTTCTGAGGACAGGAGCCTGTCATAGGTAGGATTCACACCCGGCAAACAAAAGAGCAGATTCCCGCTGGCATCCGCAGCCAACAAGCTGGCTGGCGGATCAAATCCGGCTGGCCAGGGCAGAATATCCACAATCGGGCCAATCAGCGATACCTGTGTGCCAGAAGGGCCGCATTGGAATGTCGGATCGACCTCATACCCGCGACTGGTCGTTCTCAGGCGCAGCACGCTGCCGCTGCTGCCATCCAGCAAATACAGATCGTCCACCGAGATGGCCATGCGGATCACGTTGATCCCCTGGGGCAGGCCGCCAACTACCGCAGGCAGGTAGTCGACCCGCTGCACCAGATCGAGCGCATCCAGCTCCTGCTGAGCCTGCTGGCGGAGAGCCTGCGTTTCTGGCGTGATGTCATATTTTTCCGCCTGTTGGATGATCTGCACAGTCGTATCCCAGGCAGAACGGCGGGCGATCAGGTCGGTCTGGCCAGCAGCCTGGGCGGCCATTTTCCTGGCTTGGTTGTAATAGATTTCGTACTGGGCGGCGCGGCCGAGCTGAAAATAGGCCGCGCTGGCAATGGTGACAATTATCACCGGGACAGCCAGGGCAACGAAAGCCATCACGGTGGAGGGTACGGCGGCAAAGGCTTCTTCTGGCAGCAAACGGCCCAGAAGCGTGCGGAGGAACTGGCCCGAGCGGCGTAAAGCCATCAGAATGGGTGTTCCAACCGTCACCAGGAACTTCCACAGCGGCTGCAGAGGCGATCCTGCTCTCCTGGGCGCCCCTGCCGGACGCCGGTGGGGCGGCAGCGCCGAAACCTCGCCGGCTGCAGCCGCCGGATGTCCACCAACCGGGCGTACATCGGTCAATGGCTGCTCTGGCGGTGAAAGGGTCTCGGCAGAGAGCATCTCCGGCTCATCTGCCAGGGGCAGCGCCACCTGTGCGGGTTGTGCCAGTTTGGCTTCCGAAACAGGAACAGCAGCCGCATTTTGCACGCTGTGGATATAATGCTTCCCCGTCCCCGGTTTGAACTGCACCACAACCGCGTTCAGATCCAGATCGGCCCGGCCTGTCAACCGGCGGCGCAGGCTTTCCGGCCCCTGCCCTTGAATGCCGGACAAGGCGGCGGTATTCCAGCCCGCAGAAGGCTGGGCAGCCAGGATGAGGGTATCATTTGGTTTAATGACCAGCTGGAAAAAGCTCAAGGGCGTGGAGCGGCTCTGGCCCAACGCCATACCTTCCAGATCGGGCTGGTAGAATTCGCGGGTCTCATCCGAAGTGACCAGGAAGGAATGCAGCGGTCCGGAGTGGCTCAGGTAAGCCTGCTGATCGCGCAGCACCAGCATCGCCAGCAAGCCGACCCCCTGGCGGCTGCTGCTGGTCAGGCGCAGATTGCGCTCCAGGAGCAGGCGGTTGAGTTCCTCGCCAACAGCCCGCAAGGCGGAGGTAACCGAGCCAGGGGTGTCGTAATACAGCTTCGCCAGGTCAGCCAGGAGCTGCTCCTGTTTGCCAGGCGCCAGCGGAGCGTTGCCTGCAATTGCCAAGTAGAGCACCAGACGATCCTGGCTGCGGCCGCGCGCCAGTTTGCGCGGCGGCTCAGCCACATGCAGCCCGAGCAGTTCCGGGTAATCCGTCCCGGCAGAGCGGGCTAAGGGTATCAGGTTTAAATCAAGCTGAGCAGGCATGAGCGATACAATCCCTTGGCGGTAGAAAGCGCCGCTGATGACATTATACTGGTAAAATGCATGCACAGTAAGGGCGAAGCTTTTATCAGGACATCCAACGGATATCTCCTAGGCTGGTTCTGTGCAACAGCTCAAGCGGAGAAGCCTGGGATGGCTGCTTCGTGATCCATAGGTTGACCCGAGGAATTATGCAGCTGAGAACCATCACAACCCTACCGGCATTCGACGAACTGGCGAGCGATTGGAACGATCTGCTTGCCTGTTGCAGTGCAAGTCACGTGCCGTTTTTGCGACATGAATACCTGCGCGCCTGGTGGCAGACCCTGGGCGGGGGCGAATGGAGCCCGGCGGGAGCAGGTTCTATGCAGCCGCAGCTGTGTGTTGTGGCTGGCTTTGACCAGGACAACCGACTCACCGGCGCGGCGCCGCTGTTTTTCGCCCAAAACCACCAGGGCGAGCCGGCCTTGCTGCTGTTGGGGAGCATTGAAATATCCGATTATCTGGATCTGGTGGTAGGGCCAGCGGACCTGACCATCTTTGTCGCTGCCCTGTTCGCATGGCTTGATTCTGACCAGGCGCCAGCCTGGCAGGCGCTGGACTGGTACAACATCCCGGAGACCTCCCCCACCCTGCCGGCGCTGAAAGAAGCGGCGGAGCGGAGCGGCTGGAGCTACGCCCAGGAGCGGCTGCAGCCCTGCCCGCATATCGCCCTGCCTGGCGATTGGGAAATCTACCTGGCAGGGATAGACAAAAAGCAGCGCCACGAAATCCGGCGCAAGATGCGCCGCGCCGAGGAGAATCCTGTGCCGGTGCGCTGGTATATCACCGGCGGGGAGGAACGCCACCTGGAGGCGAATTCGTTAGAGGCCGAGGTGGAAGATTTTCTCAGCCTGATGGCCAGGGACGCGGAGAAAGAACGCTTCCTGACGCCCTTGATGCGCGCCCAGATGCACGCGGCTGCCCAGGCAGCCTTCCAGGCTGGCTGGCTGCAGCTGGCTTTTCTGGAGATCGGCGGGGTGAAGGCTGCAAGCTACCTGAACTTCGACTACGCCGGGCACATCTGGGTCTACAATTCCGGGCTGAACTTCGAACTGCGTGAGCTCTCGCCGGGCTGGGTGCTGCTGGGGCATCTGCTGAAGTGGGCCAACGAAAACCAGCGCCTGACCTTCGACTTCATGCGCGGCGATGAAGATTATAAATACCGCTTTGGGGGCATCAACCGCTACATCGTGCGGGCAGTCGTGCGCCGCAGCGCAACCTGAGTCATTACAGCACCAGGCGGGGCAGGCCAAACCCCTCCAGGTTGACATCGCCTGGTTTATCGCTCCAGACGCCCGGAACGGCTGCGCCGCATTTGGGGCAGGTGCCCTGGGCGGTAATGTGGTAAGCGCGGATGACATAGCTGTAGCGTTCAACCAGCGGCGTGTGACAGTTGGGGCAGTAAGTGCTCTCATATTCGCCCACCCGTCCGGGGATATTGCCGGCATAGACATAGTGCAGCCCGGCCTCCTGGCCGATCTCGGCGGCGCGGATCAGGGTTTTGATGGAGGTGGGCGGCTGATCGAGCAGCTTGTAGTCCGGGTGGAAGGCAGTCACATGCCAGGGGATATCCGCTGAGACCGAGGCGATAAAGCGGGCGGCATCCATCAGCTCATCCGTGCTGTCATTAAAGCCAGGCACCACCAGGGTGACCACTTCCACCCACAGGCCCATCTCTTTGGCAAGCCGGATGCTGTCCAGCACATGCTGCAGTACGCCGCCCAACTGGCGGTACTGGCGATCCTGCATGGTCTTCAGGTCAATTTTATACCCCACCAGGTAGGGGCGCAGATATTCCAGCGCTTCGGGCGTGGCGTTGCCATTGGAGACATAGACGCACTTCATCCCGGCCTGTTGGGCCAGCTTGAAAATCCCCACCGCCCATTCGGAGGTGATCAGGGGCTCGTTGTAGGAAGAAGCTACGATCTGGGCGCCGCCGCGGCGGGCGACAGCGATGATCTGCTCGGGGGAAATGCGCCGGATCAGCGAGAGGGCCATATCCGAGCGCGGGTCACGCAGCGCCTGGGAGGTGAGGTGGTTCTGGCAGTATTCGCAGTGGAAATCGCAGCCCAACATGCCAAAGGTCAGCGCGTTGGCGCCGGGCAGGAGATGGAAAAACGGCTTTTTCTCGATGGGGTCAACCTGCAGAGCCGCCACGTAGCCCCAGGGCACATAGAGCGTTCCGCCCCGGTTGAAGCGCACCTGGCAGATGCCGCGCCGGCCCTCCCGGATCAGGCAGCGATGCCCGCAGGCAAAACAGCGCACCGCCTTCTCTGTCGAACCAGGCTCTGGATCGAGCTTTTCGTACAGCTCGCCTTCAACGGTCAGCTGATCCAGGATGTCTGCCAGGGTGGTTGATTTACTTTCGCCAGGGTGAGGGTTCATCACACACACTCCTTTGTCCGCAGGCGCGGACATATTATAATCATACCATGCTTACGGTTGCCATACAGGCTGGCGGCGAATCGCGCCGCATGGGGCAAGATAAGGGGCTGGTTCCCTTCCTGGGTCAGCCCCTCATCCAGCGCGTGACTGGCCGCCTGGCCCCCATCGCAGACGAAATCCTGATCACCACCAACCACCCGCAGAGCTATGGCTTTTTGAAGCTGCGCCTGGAACCTGACCTGATCCCCGGCCGAGGCGCGCTGGGCGGGCTGTATACGGCCTTGAGCGCGGCAGCGCAACCCTTCGTGGCAGTGGTGGCCTGCGACATGCCCTTCGCCAATCCGCAGCTTCTGCGGGCCGGACTCGATCTGCTCCTGACCACACAGGCCGATCTCGCCATCCCGCAGACTGCCACAGGCATGCAGCCTTTCCACGCGGTTTACCGCCGGGCGACCTGCCTGCCCGCCATCCGCCAGGCGCTGGAGGCAGGGAAATGGCGGGCGGATGCCTGGTACGAGCAGGTCGCTGTGCAGCGGTTATCGGAGCAAGAAATAGCCGAGCATGATCCACAAGGGATCAGCTTTTGGAACATCAACACGCCAGAGGATCTGCTGGCGGCGGAGGAGTATGCCCGGGGCAGGCATCCCCGGCAAGCTTAGCTGGCGGCTTCAGCCTGCCGGGAGGCACTGCAATCCTCTTGCCCTCTACCCCAAACGGCGCTATACTGGCTGTTGAGTTAACGAATGGCGCGTTCGCACGGCAGTGCAGCTGCGTGGGATCGTAGTAGATAGATATTTTGGCTTTTTAGCTTTGGGTTGGTAGGGGCTGTCCGAAAAGAAGAAAGGCCATTTTTAATTTCCCACTTGATGCCCGATTTCAAGTGGGAAATAACCTAAACCCCCCACAT
>JAFGQI010000008.1 GCA_016935755.1 Anaerolineales bacterium | reverse complement strand
GCATTCCAGCAGGTAGACGGCAACGAACTGCTGATGATGTTGGATATTGAAGGCTTCGCCTGCTCATCCGGCTCTGCCTGTAAAACTGGCGACCCAGAACCTTCAGGCGTGCTGACTGCCCTGGGTCTGGAGCGCGATTGGGCTATCGGCTCGCTGAGAGTGACCCTGGGCACGGCTAACACTCCGGCGCAGGTGGACGGCTTTCTGAAGACCTTGCCCGAGGCGATCAGCCGAATCCGCGCCCTGGCTTCCTGATATCATAAGAACCAGAGTAAAATATCTTTATGCCATCCAATCTGCGCGTTGTCATCGCCATGAGCGGCGGGGTAGACAGCTCGGTCGCAGCCGCGCTGCTGGTCGAGCAAGGCTACCAGGTGATCGGTATGATGCTGCGCCTGTGGAGCGAAGCCGGCCACGAGGATGAAAACCGCTGCTGCACGCCTGATGCCATGGTCCAGGCGCGGAGCGTGGCAGCCATCCTGGGCATACCGTTCTACGCTATTGATGCACAGAAAATTTTCCGGGATACTGTTGTCCAGTCCTTCATAGATGGATATAGGCGAGGGGATACCCCAAATCCCTGCCTGGTGTGCAACCGCCTGGTGCGGTGGGGGAATCTGTATGCCAGAGCGCGCGCTCTGGACGCTGAATTCCTGGCCACCGGGCATTACGCCCGCATCCAGCAGGATCAAGAAGGCTGCTACCAGCTGGTCAAAGGCGTGGATCCAACCAAGGATCAATCTTACGTGCTGTACATGCTAAACCAGGAGCAGCTGTCCCACACCCTGCTCCCATTAGGGAGCCTGACAAAAGCTCAGGTGCGCCAGCTTGCTCGCCAATATAATCTGCCGGTAGCAGAGCAATCTGAGAGCCAGGATTTATGTTTCTTGGCCAGCGAAGATTATCGCAGCTTCCTGGCGCGCCACGCCCCGGAGGTTTATCAGCCAGGTCCGATTATCAACCGGCAAGGGGAAACCTTAGGGAACCACAACGGTCTGGCGCATTTCACCATCGGGCAGAGGAAAGGCCTGGGGCTTTCCTCCAGAGAGCCTCTCTATGTGCTGGAGAAGGATCTCTCCCAGAACGCACTGATCGTAGGTGTTCAGGAAGAGCTGGGCGGCCTGGAATTTACTGCAGGCGATATCAACTGGACGACCGGAACTGCTCCGGACGGGCCTATCCGTGCGCAGGTCAAGATTCGCTACAAGGGGCGAGAGGTCTGGGCAGAGGTGATTCCT
Organism: Anaerolineales bacterium; assembly: GCA_016935755.1. Taxonomy (GTDB): domain Bacteria; phylum Chloroflexota; class Anaerolineae; order Anaerolineales; family UBA4823; genus JAFGQI01. Next base: position 35,923 of record JAFGQI010000008.1, on the reverse strand, counting down.
CTACAAGACCGATCCGCTTGTGTTATCCTGGATCATCCCTTACGGGATATCACACCAGGGCAGGCAGCAGTCTTTTACCACGGTGATATTGTCCTGGGCGGTGGGATCATTCAGGCATAAAATAATCGCGTGATCATTTTTGGGCGGAGGGAATTCCGTCCGAGTAAAGGAAAACACTTATGGCCATCCCCGCGCTAGTACTCGGCTTTATCATATCTACCCTCTACGGCTTAGCTTTTCACCTGATCCGAGGTGGAAATGCGGGCCGCCTGTTTATATATATGATTCTGGCATGGGTTGGATTCGCCCTGGGGCAACTCCTGGGCGAATACTTGGGTTGGAATTTTTTCAGCGTCGGCACCCTGCGCCTGGGGATGGCATCCCTGGTCAGTGCAATATTCCTGTTGGGGGGTCACTGGTTGAGCCAAATCCCAGGTAATAAGGAGAAAAAATAAACCCCCGCTTTGGGCGGGGGTTATGGGTTATCTACGGATTATACTAAACAAGAATTACTTTGGCTGCCTGCAGGCCCTTCGGTCCTTGTTCAACACTGAACTCGACCGCCTGGCCTTCCTGCAACGACCGGTAGCCATCCATTTCGATAGCGGAGAAATGCACAAAAACATCTGGACCGCCTGGGCGCTCAATAAAGCCATAACCTTTACTGGCGTTGAACCATTTTACTTTGCCGACAATACGCTCGCTCATTTTGAAAAACTCTCCTTACAGGGTCATGAATGATCTGGGCTAACGCAGTCCTTCAGTATTCGTACAAGTCTGGCTATTTAACACAAAAACGGCCTGGACAAGCACTTCGTTCAGACCGGCCTTACGAATTTCCAGAAAGAACACACGTGCCACAACTTAGAATAAAGTCTATCAGTCTTCTCCAAATTCGTCAAGGTTATTTAAAAAGTGGTAAGATTACACCCCGAGGAAAGCAACGATTTTATGGAAACGATAAATGATTCATCGTTAGCCCAACCAGGCGATCTGGCTCAACTGGTCAGTCCCAACAATAAAGTATTTATTCTTCGTCTGGCTTCTGGCGCGCAGCTCCACACGCATCGCGGCATCCTGTCTCATGACGAAGTCATCGGCAAACCCTGGGGCAGCCAGGTATTCACCCACAAGGGGAGCAGCTACTTCATGCTCCAGCCCTCTTTGAGCGACGTACTCCGCGAGACCCGCCGCAATACCCAAATCTTATATCCGAAAGATATCGGCTATATCCTGGTTAAGATGGGCATCGGGCCAGGCGTGCATGTGCTGGAGGCTGGCACAGGCTCCGGCGCCCTGACAACAGCATTGGCCTGGGCGGTCGGCCCGCAGGGACGAGTGACATCCTATGAGGCTCGCCCTCAATTTCAGAACCTGGCCTTAAAAAATCTTGAGCGTGTCGGGCTGGCCGGTCGGGTCGAACTAAAAATACGCGATATCGTCGAGGGATTTGACGAGAAGAACGTGGATGCCCTGTTCCTGGATGTTCCCAATCCCTATGATTTTCTCGCACAGGCGCGCCAGGCGCTAAAATCAGGCGGGTATTTTGGCACCATCTTGCCCACCACCAATCAGGTCAGCCGCCTGTTGGCCGCGTTTTACCAGTTCGATTATGCTTTTATCGAAGTCTGCGAAATCATCATGCGCTTCTATAAACCTGTCCCAGACCGCTTACGTCCCACCGACCGGATGGTAGCTCACACCGGGTATCTGATCTTCGCCCGACCAATGATCCTGACCAGGGATCGCCCTCCGACCGAAGCCTTGTTGATCGAAGATGGAGATTTCCAGGATAACGGATCCTTCACTGAGGATTTGAACGGAAATACAAACCATGAGGAGGTAAATTAACATGTTTCGTAGAGGTCCCTTTCGCCCACGAAGAATAATCGGCCCGCGCCGTCCGGCGGCGCCCCTGGCAGAAGTTGTCCGCCAGGCCCTGCAAAATGCCAACCGGATGATGGAAGCAGGCGATTACATTCCAGCTGCTGAGACTTTCGAACGCCTGGCTGAAGGCGCCCAGGCGCGCGGCATGCTTCAGCGCGCCCCACAGCTTTATTTACAGGCTGGACGGGCGCGTTTGCTGGCCAATCAGGTTCAAAAAGGCTATGATCTCGTTCAAAAGGGGCTCACCTTGCTGGCGCGCACCGAACGCTGGGGATCGCTGCACCGCTTCGGGAGCGCTGCAGTGGCTCAATTATCACAGCTTGGGCAGACGGAGAAAGCCGCTCAACTGCAATCCTGGTTAGACGGCGCACTCAAAGATCATCCTGAAGCAATCCAAGAGGCCGGTTTTACACCCTCAGCTGCGGGATCCACACAGGCAGATCAGAAACCTCGTCTGCCAGCCAAGTGCCCGTTCTGCGGAGCAAATATTCGCCCGAACGAAGTGGAATGGCTTGATGATCAAACCAGCGAGTGCCCGTATTGCGGCAGCCCGATTCCCGCATAGCGAGAATATTCCAGGGTAATAACAGGTTTTGATGAACTTCGCCAACCTAACAGTAGCGGAAATTGCCCGCCGGCTGGAGATGGCCTCTGTGCGGCCAGACTGTATGCACTCTGCAGATTTCTCTATTCCGCCGGGGATGCTGCAAGGCGATACTTCTCCGGCGGCAGTGCTGATGCCACTGGTGATGATTGAAGATGCCTGGAATTTGCTCTACATCCGCCGCACAGAGGACAACAGCGCACACAGCGGTCAGGTTGCCTTCCCTGGCGGGCGAATGGAGCCGGTGGATCGATCGCCATATGAAGCCGCTTTACGAGAAGCCGAGGAAGAAATCGGCCTGGCGCCTGCCGATGTCAAAGTACTGGGGCGTTTACATGAATTCCTGACCATCAGCAATTACTGTGTGACACCTATCGTAGGGGTCATGCCCTGGCCCTACCCTCTGCGCACGCAACCGCAGGAAGTCAAACGGTGCTTTACCATCCCCCTCTCCTGGCTGGCTGATCCAACCAACCGTCGCGAGGAACAGCGCGTTTTACCCCATCCTTACTCGCCTATTTCGGTTATCTTTTTTCAGCCCTATAATGGCGAAATATTGTGGGGCGCCAGCGCTCGTTTTACTCTGACACTGCTGGAGATCTTAAAATAAGAGCGCCAGCCCTGTGGCTGGCGCTCTGTGAGGCGAATTAGAATTCTTCTTCTTCCTTCTTGCCGCGCTCGATCACTTCTGGTTCCACCATTACAGGTTCACCCTCGGCCAATTCGGCCTCTGAGATCGGAGCAGTAGCAATAACCACCAGCTCATCGCCATCGTCGAATACTTCAACTTTGCTTGGGATTGGCAGATCACGCACGTACACTGCGTCGCCAATTTCCTTCAACACTGCAATATCCAGGACAATCCGCTCGGGCAGATCCCCGGGCAAGCATTCGATCTCCAATTTTTCCAGCCCCGTGACAATAATTGCGCCGTAGTTCTTCGCGGCTGGCGATTCGCCCACCAGTTCGATGCCCACAGTTGCGCGCAGGAGTTCAGTCATCGAGACTTCCTGAAAATCCACATGGAGCAGAATGCTGGTAACGGGATCGCGCTGCTTCTGTCGCACCAGGGTTATGTGCTTCTTGCCCTCGATTTCAACGACAAGCAATTGCGACGAAGAGATTCCTGATAGGATCGTGTTGGCCTCTTTATAGTTCAAAGAGATGGTTAATGGGTCAATGCCATGCCCATAAATCACCGCAGGGATTATTCCAATCCTGCGCAAAGCCCGTACCTGCTTGCCAACCACTGTACGGGGTTCACCTAATAATACTTTTTCTTCCATTTCAATCCTTCCTTAGGACGCCTCTCACCCAGTTTACTGGGTTACCCTCGTCCCTCTGGGATAAATTCCGGCCTCCGCCGGGGAACTATGGACAGAAAAGTACCCCCAGGGAAGGGGGTACTCCCGATCACGCTTGAATTTTAGCCGTTCTGGAACATTTCGTCAATAGTGATCTGAAAATCCCCTCGAAAACAATGGTATCTTGTTATTCATCCAATAATCCATTATACTTTCTATAGTTCCATCAGGTGTTCGATCCAAGACCAAGGAGATGATAAGATGAAATACCTGGCCTATAGATTCTCGCTTATCCTGATCATTGGAATGCTCGCCGGCTGCACGGCAGTATCCACTCCCGCCTCTCCAACTGCAACCGCAATTCTCGTTCCTGTACAGTCGCCCACCGCAACAACGATACCTTCCCCAACCTTGCCGCCTCCCCCCACAGATACTCCCACGCCTGTGCCCACGCCTACAGGCGCGCAAGCGATTATTGCCGATCTGATCAACCAGGTGGACGCGCACCCTCTTCCAGAGGGGACCTGGGAACAAGCTCAGTTCGAGATGGTGGTGTACCAGGGTGGAGAAGTGTGGGCGAAGGAAGCCTCCACGGCGCGATTGAGATTGGACGAAGAACTTGTCCGTGTCGCCCCGAATACGATTTTTACCTTTCAACAACCAGACGATCAGACACTGCAGATTAACTTGCAGGAAGGCCAGATGTGGCTGAATGTGACCGGCTTGGAGGCAGGAGAAACCCTGCAGGTCGAAACCCCCTCGGCGGTCGCCTCCGTGCGCGGCACGCGCTTCAGTGTACGGGTGGACAAAGATGGAAGAACCGTAGTTTCTGTTGCCGAAGGCAATGTCATCCTGGCATCCAACTTTTTTACTCAAACCATCAATGCAGGACACCAATCCACTGTGCTCCCTGGACAGCCGCCTGCAGTGCCCGAGACGATGTCCACAGCTGAGAGACTTGCCTGGGGGATGGCTGATGGCCCCAATTTAGATATCATCCTACCCGCTGCCAGCAGCTATTATACTTCCACACAAAAGGGCCAAGTATTTAATGGCAGCTGGTCTCATGACAGCAAGATGATCACCTATATTACCTACGATCCATCAGACAAATCAAAATCATCAGGTTCAGTGTTTTATGATATTCAAACGGGCTCCTTCGTTTCCATGGGCCCGCCAGAAGCTACAGATACATTTGCCAAAGGCGCTGTTTTCAACCCTACTGGGCCTGGCATAGCATATTATCATTACGACCAGGAAACTGGACCCACAATATGCACTCTCTGGACAACCTCAGATCACTCAACACCTACCTGCATAGGCGGAGATCAATCTTATTACGGTTACCCAATCTGGTCACCAGACGGTCAATGGCTGCTGTTCTATAGCGACCGGCAAGCCAAAGCCAGCTGGTTGGCGGAACGCCTGATTAGCAGCTGGTCTCCCCGATTCTATCCATTCTCTCAAGCAGCTGAGCCAATCCTGAATTTATGGAAAGTGCATCCGGACGGATCAGACCTGACTCAATTAACCAAAACTGTCAGCGGAGTAAATCATCGCCAGTCATGGTCGCAAGATTCTAAGCTAATTGCCTATGTCCACATCCCGAATTACGAAACAAAAACTGGCGAACTATGGGTGATGGAAGCGGATGGCTCAAAATCATATAACATTTCAGATCGCGCCGATGATCGGGGCACCGCCACCATTGCCTGGAGTCCAGACAGCCAATGGCTGGCATATCCAGAAAATGACGATGGCTTGTGGATCACCCATCCGGACGGATCCGAATTGCACCGGTTAGCCAAAATGGGCGAAGGGACTTTCTCCTATGTGTCCTGGTCACCATCCAAAACAGGATGGCCGCTGCTATACTTATTCAACAACTACGAGGAGACTCATCTCTGTTACGTTTTGTCGGATGGAGCTGAACCGGTGAAAATTGGCCCGGTTACCTGGGGGCCGATATGGTCACCCAACGGCAGCCAGATGGCAATCGGCCTGGAAAATATAATGGATGCAGAGCAGTTAATCTTTGAATCCAGGCTGTATTTCTTCTCAATGTATGACAACCTTTGGCCGTAGCTCGCTGCCCGTGACTAGAAAACCAGGGCGCAATCCGCCCGAATACGAAAAACCAATTCTCTTCACCAACACCATGTTTGGTGAAGAGATTGTGTATTTTTCCAAACCAGGGCTGCCTAATTGGGATGTAATTACACCCTCAATGGAACTACTTGCCATTCAGGTTCAGATTCTGCCTGGGCAGAAAATATTATGGCTGGGTTGTGGGCATGGCGCGGCAGCGGCTGCTCTGGCTCGCAAACATATCACCTCTTCTTTTTTTCTGCTGGATATCAATATTATCGCCGTGCAGATGTCAGCTCTGACTGCACATAGCAACCGGTTGGCCAATATTCATATCAGTCAGGAAGCCAGGCTGCTGCCAGAACATAAAGAGAGCTTTGATATAGCCATCATAGACATTCCCAAAGGCCGCGAACTGGCGCGGCGATGGCTGGTTGAAGCCTGCTGGGCGCTGCGCCCTGGCGGGAAGCTCTATCTTGCCGGGGCAAACAAACAGGGAATTCAAACGGTTATCAAAGACGCACAAGCAGTATTCCAGGAGTACACCTTGCTGACCTACCAGAAAGGCCATCGTGTGGCGCGCTTCACTCGCCACCACAGCCTGGAAGAACTCGCCTTGACGGCTTCGCAATTTGAATCCCATAGACAGAATTGGCTACGCGCATATAACCCCGAAAAAGGCGGCTGGTTCTCTTTTGAAGCCTCCACGCCCGCCGGCATGCTGAGACTCCATAGTTTGCCCAGTGTATTCTCGTTCGACCATTTGGATGATGGTACTCACCTGCTGCTGGAGCACCTCTCGTTGGCTGGAGGCGAGAAAGTCCTGGATGTCGGCTGCGGTTATGGCGTGATCGGTTTATGCGCCTGCCGCATGGGGGCAGCAAGCGCCGATTTAATTGATGTCAACCTGCTGGCTGTGGCCTGTGCCCGTCAAAATTTAGCCTACCATCACATCCTGAACGGGCGCGTGATGGCATCGGATATCCTCAGCGCTGTTTCTGGCTGTACCTATGATCTGATCCTGACCAACCCACCCTTCCACAGCGGGCTGGAGGTGAATTACCAGATAACCCAGGCTATCCTGGAGCAGAGCCGGTCTGCCCTGAAACCTGGAGGGCGTATGCTGCTGGTCGCAAACCGCTTTATTCCATATGAACGCATGATGCAGCCGCTCTTTCCATCTGTGCAGCGGCTGGCAGAAGATTCCCGCTATCATCTTCTGTTGGCAGAAGCTCGCTGACAAGCCAAATCGCTTCAATCGTTCATCGCCTTTAGCAGGATAATTCTCATCTCGTCTTTCGTCAACTGGACCGGGTTGCCCTGCATGCTGCTCGCCTTAGCAGACTTCTCAATTAACTCAGGCAGATCCGATTCGACCAAGCCGTACTGGGCCAGAGGAGGAATATTAAAATCCTTGCAAACCTGCTCGACCCAGACCAGGCCATCCTGAGCAGCGGCGCTCATGTTACCCGTTAAAATGCGCCCAATTTCATCATACCGGGCCAAAGCCGGGCTATCTGGAAAACGCTGCTGCAGGAGGCGCACATTCATTTCCATCACCCAGGGCAGCAGCCGGGCGCAGACTGCTCCGTGAGGCGCGGTGTACATGCCGCCCAGCGGCGCAGCAAACCCATGCACAGCCCCCAATTTGGCGTTCGCCAGGGCCAATCCACCCATCAGGCTCGCCAGACTCATATCTTCGCGCGCAGAAGCGTCATCTCCGCGCTCATAAGCCGGTTTGAGGCTCCTGGCGGCTCGTTTCAGCCCCTCCAGACAAAGTGCATCGGTCAGCGGGTTAGCCTGGTTACAAACATAAGGTTCGATCAACTGGGTTAAAGCATCCAACCCGGTGCTGGCAGTCACCGCAGGCGGCAGGCTGTAGGTCAGTTCTGGATCCACCAATGCCAGGCGCGGCAGCATCATGGGGCTGCGCAGACTGACTTTGACCCGCTGTGCAGGCACACCCAGCACCGCATTGCGGGTTACCTCCGAGCCGGTGCCCGCCGTAGTCGGGATGGCGATGACCGGCAGCGGGGTTTGGATGAGGGCTTTCCCCTGACCGACAACTTCCAGATAGTCGGTAATCGCGCCCGGATTCGTGCATAAGGCGGCGATCGCCTTACCCGCATCCAGGGCGCTGCCGCCGCCCAGTCCGATCACGATCTGCGCCTTTTCCCGGCGAGCAAGAGCCACGCCGCTCTCGGCAAAATCTACAGTTGGCTCTCCTTCGACTGCCATCACGACCGCAGTCACCCCGGCTTCAGACAGGATGCCAACCAACCGCTCCGTTCCAGCCGGCCCAATTCCGGTCACCACCAGGGCGCGCTGACCCATCTGGCGCGCCAAAATGCCAAGTTTGTTCAACCCACCCGGACCGAAAATAATACGCTGTGCAGTAGCAAACTCAAAATTCATGCCTACCAACCAGAGTCTTCAGGGTATACATTGGTGAATTTTACTGCTGTGCGGGGTTCAGCCATCATTTCCACCACACGATCCCGCCAGCGGGTATAATGGGCAGTCTGCTTATGCCTGGCTGGATCATCCGGTGTGCGATATACCTCTACCAGAATGAAACGGGTGGGGTCATCTGTCTGCTGGATCACATCGAAACGGGCAATCCCCGATTCCTGCACACTGCTGTGAGCATTCTCGATGGAAGCCAGGCGAAAGGCTTCAATAAATTCTGGTTTTACATGGACATGAACATGAACAATATGCATCGTTACACCTCCGAGGGATGTCAAGGTAGTCCTATTTTATCAAAAAACGAATTGACTACACCCCTGCTCGGATTTATACTAAGGGGATTGACAACGTATGAACACTTGAGGAGCTTATCCTGATGACAGAACAACCCAATTTACGGATTGGCGTCTTAACCAGCGGAGGCGACGCACAAGGCATGAACGCGGCAGTGCGCGCGGTAGTACGCACATCCCTTGACCGCGGCGTGGAGGTATATGCCATCTACGAAGGTTACCAGGGCATGGTGGATGGCGGCGAGCGTATCCGGAAGATGACCTGGGATTCGGTGGGCGGCATCCTGCATCGCGGCGGCACCATCATCGGCACTGCCCGGTGCGAAGCCTTCCGCACCCGCGAAGGCCGGCTCATCGCAGCCCGGAACCTGCTGGTAAACGAGATTGACAGCCTGGTCATCATCGGCGGGGATGGCAGCCTGACCGGCGCGAACCTGTTTCGCCAAGAGTGGCCCTCGCTGCTGGCCGAGCTGGTGGAAAGCGGGCAAATCAGCCAGGAGGTCGCTGATCGCCACCCTTATCTGCGCATTGCCGGATTGGTCGGATCGATTGACAACGATATGGCGGGGACAGATATGACCATCGGCGCCGATACAGCCCTGCACCGGATCACCGAAGCAGCAGATGCGATCACCAGCACGGCCGCCAGCCACCAGCGCGCCTTTGTGATCAAGGTGATGGGACGCAACTGCGGATACCTGGCTCTGATGGGCGGGCTTGCCAGCGGCGCTGATTGGGTGCTCATCCCAGAAAATCCACCGAATGTGGACAACTGGCAGCAGGTCATGTGCGAGCGGATGATTGCCGGTCGTAAAGCTGGCCGTCGCGACACCATCGTGGTCATTGCAGAAGGCGCCCGCGACCGGCACGGCAACTACATCGGCAGCACAGAAGTCGCCAGAGTGCTGGAAGAAGCTATGGGAGAAGAAGTCCGCGTCACTGTATTGGGACACGTGCAGCGCGGCGGATCGCCCAGCGCCTTTGACCGCAACCTGGGCACCCTGCTGGGACATGCGGCGGTGGAAAATCTGCTCACCTCCGGACCCGATAGCGAACCCCAGCTGATCGGTATGCGCGGTAATCGGATCACCACCACGCCATTGATGGAATGTGTAGAAAAAACCCGTGCGGTTGCCCAGGCAATCGAGTCCCATGATTACGAAACAGCGATGGATCTGCGCGGCAGCAGCTTCAGAGAGGCCTTCCAGACCCTGCGAACCATGCTGCGCTCCCTGCCCCACTCGCCCCAACCAGACCAGAAGCGCTTTCGCCTGGCGATCATGCACGCTGGCGCACCTGCCCCGGGGATGAACGCAGCAGTGCGCGCGGCTACCCGCCTGGGATTGGATCAAGGTCACATCATCCTGGGCGTACGCAATGGATTTCCCGGGCTGATTAACGGCGAAGTTGAAGAAATGAATTGGATGAGCGTCAATGGTTGGGCTTCCATGGGGGGCTGTGAGCTTGGCACCAGCCGGAAAACCCCCGCCGGAAGCGACCTGTATGGGATCGCCAGGGCAATCGAAAATCACCAAATCCAGGGGTTGCTGATCATTGGTGGTTGGGATGGCTATGAATCGGCCTTTCAGTTCCTCAATGCGCGCCCTAACTACCCGGCTTTCAATATCCCTATTGTTTGCCTGCCATCATCGATCAACAACAACCTGCCAGGCTCTGAATTGAGCATAGGCGCAGACACGGCGCTGAACAATATCGCCGAAGCGGTGGATAAAATCAAAGATTCTGCGGTTGCGCTGCGCCGTGTATTTGTAGTCGAAGTGATGGGGCGCAACTGCGGCTATCTTGCCCTGATGAGCGGGTTAGCTACCGGCGCCGAGCGAGTTTACCTGAACGAAGAAGGCGTTACAATCCAGGACCTGGTGGCAGATGTGGAGAAATTGCGTTATGGTTTTAGCCACGGCAAACGTCTGGGCTTGATGATTCGCAATGAACATGCTAATCCCGTTTATAATACGGCCTTCATGTGCGCTTTGTTTGAAGAAGAAGGGAAAAACATGTTCGATGTACGCCAATCCATCCTGGGCCATTTGCAGCAGGGCGGGATCCCTTCGCCCTTCGATCGCATCCAGGCTACCCGGCTGGCGAGCCGCTGCATCGACTATCTCATCGAACAGGTGACGAAGGGTTCTTCCTCCTGCGCCTTCATCGGTTTACAGGGTAAGGAGATAAAATTCCACAGCCTGGAAGATTTCGACCGCATGGCTGATCTTAAAAACCAACGGCCGCACGAGCAGTGGTGGATGGAACTGCGCACGATAGCACGCACCCTGGCGCAGCCCTGCCCTTCCTGCGAGTTGGAGCAATAGTTTGCGGCCGCCCGTCACCGGTCAAGAAACGTCTGCGAGCAGAAGAACTGCAAGCCATTGCTGAAAGACTGGAAATAAATCCATGACCTTTACACGTTCCTATCTCATCACCCTGGCGGCGTTGCTGATGCTTGGGCTGGGTTTTCTGGGCGGCTATCTGTTTCGCACCTTCCAGGCACCGGCAGAATTTCCTCTGCTGAGCGAAGCGCACGAAATCCTGCTTCTGCGCGGCCTGAAACCCCCGCCAGAGGATCCTGCCCTGGAATACGGTATGATTCGCGGCATGCTCCAGGCATATCAAGACTCCCACACTGTCTTCATCGAGCCGCCCCAGGCCGAGTTGGACAGCCAGGCGCTAGAGGGCAAATATGGCGGCATCGGAGTACAGATGGACAGGGATCCAGAAGGCTATTGGGTGCTCTATCCTTTTCCCGAAAGTCCTGCCCGCCAGGCTGGCATCCAGGATGGCGACCGGCTTCTGGCGGTCGAGAGCACTGAAATCGAACCCGCAACCGACAGCAGCATCATCCAGGCAGCCGTGCGCGGCCCAGTTGGACAGAAAGTTAAAGTTACCGTTGGAAGGGCGCCGGATTATGCTCCGCTTGAAATCTCTATCCAACGCCAGGAAATCGCCTTGCCCTCGGTCACCTGGCGTTTAGATGCAACCCAACCCAAGCTGGGTATCGTCAAAGTAAATCTGATGGCTGCCAGCACTGCAAACGAGATCCTAACAGCGGTTGAAGATCTAACAGGCCGTGGGGCGACACACTTCGCCCTTGATCTACGGGATAACCCTGGCGGTCTGGTTGATACCGGGATAGAGATCGCCCGCCTTTTTCTGAAAGATGGCGTAGTGATCCAGCAGCAGTATCGCGACAGACCGGTAGAATCCTTCGAGGTCAAGGAATCTGGCCCACTCAGCGACCTGCCTTTCGTTGTATTGATCAATGGGGGCAGCGCCAGCGCCTCCGAGATTGCTGCAGGCGCGCTGAAAGCTCGCCAGCGCGCTCAGGTGATCGGTTCCCCCAGCTATGGCAAAGATACCATCCAGCTTGTATACGAGTTGAAAGATAAATCCAGCCTGCATATCACCGCAGCACACTGGTGGGTTCCAGGACTGGAGCCAGAGATTTCCGGCCATGGTGTTCAGCCCGACATCCTCGTTGACCCATCCACACCAACCAACGGCGCCGATCCAGTTATCCTGGCTGCGATACAAGCCTTATTCGGCGCTCCATGAGAACATTCATGAATCAACAAGAACCACCTCGCCGTCCACCCGCCTCCCCTCCTACCCATCCCAGCCAGGGCCGCTACCCCCCCATACAGAGACCCTCGGGCGCCCCTCAACCGGCAAACTTCCCTCCTGCAGGCGCGGATATACCTGGCGCAACACCAACCAGCCCCTCCAGACCGGCGGCGTCCCCACCCGGCTATCGGCCTGCTGCCCGCCGCCCCAAAAGAAGCCATCCCCGATCGACTCACAGACGCGCTCCGCGGCTGCCTGTGGCTGGCTGCATTGGCCTGGCCCTGATCCTGCTGGTGGCTATATTTTTTATATCAGTCTATCTGTTTTTCCCAATGCGGACCAATATCCTGCTGCTGGGGATCGACTACTCCGAAGCAACAAACGCTATTTCCCGCACAGATACTATGATTCTGACCAGCTTCAATCCCTGGGAGCCGTACCTGCGGCTGCTCTCGATTCCACGTGATCTATGGGTGATGATCCCGGGGGTGGGCGAAAACCGGATCAACACAGCCCATTTCTACGCTGAAAGCCAGGCAAATGGCAGCGGACCAGATGCTGCAATGGAGACAGTGCGCTTGAACTTTGGGGTGGAAGTGCATTACTATCTGCGCATCCGCTTCGAAGGCTTTCGAGATGTGATCGATAAGCTGGGTGGGGTGGATATCGAACTGACTGAGCCAATGGGCGGTTATGAACCAGGCACATACCATCTTACTGGCAGCAAAGCCCTGGCGTTTGTGCGCTACCGTCAGGGGTCGGATGATTTTCACCGCATGAAGCAAGGCCAATTCATGCTAAAAGCAGTCTATAAGACGATGCTGAAACCCAAAAACTGGCTGCGAATCCCGACTGTAATCACTACCCTGTTTGACTGGGCCAACACCAACGTGCCAGTCTGGATCTGGCCGCGCCTGCTGGCCACACTGCTGCGCACTGGCACATCCGGCATAGACAGCCGGGTGATCGATCGAGATATGGTCAGCCCTTTCACAACCCCGGAGGGCGCTATGGTGCTGGCTCCAAACTGGGCAGCAATCAAGCCAATGCTAATTGAGATGTTTGGTCAGTAATCATCCATAAAGTATGAATCCAGAAGTATGTAATCATGCAGAGCCGGTTTCATATCCTATGTTAGAATCATCCCCATGAACGTGAAAGTTGTCGCCACCAATCGTAAAGCCAGTCACGAATACTTCCTGATGGATCGGTTTGAGGCTGGGATGGTGCTGCAAGGCAGCGAGATCAAATCTATTCGCGCCGGTCAGATCAGCCTGGCAGAAGCATACGTAGAAATCGATGGCCGCGAGGCCTGGCTGGTTGAAGCCCATATTGCTCCTTATGAACAGGCGAGCATATTCAATCATGAGCCACGCAGGAGGCGAAAGCTGCTCCTGCACCGTAAAGAGATCATCCGCCTGTGGGACCAGGTGCGGCAAAAGGGCGTAACCATTGTCCCCCTGCGGGTTTATTTAAAACAAGGCCGGGCTAAGATCGAGATTGCCATCGCTAAGGGGAAAAAGCTATACGATAAACGTGACGCGATCGCCCGGCGAGATATGCAGCGTGAAATTGAGCGCGAATTTGGCCGGCACGACCGTTGAGGAGATAGATGAACGTTCACACCATCAGCTCAATTAATTTATTAACCCACGAAGAGAAACGCGAGATCATCACCAGGTTAATCCCACCGGAACTTATCGAGCGCTTCGATCTCAGCCCTGATCTTTTCGATCCGCAGGGCAACGATTTACTCGCGATTAACGCCAACCCCGGCAGTACAGTGGCGGAGATGAGGCTCTACCACCAGGACGGTTTCCCTGATCCAGTGCTTTATGGGCACATCACGGATACCCTTGCCGGGCAGCTACATATACTGCTCTATATTCTCAACGATCCAGCCTCCCCGCGCTTCGATGTTGACCGCCTGCCAGATGGCACCTCCACTCGTTTTGGTACTCTATATCGCAACAAGGAAGCAGAGTTGGCGGCGATGCAGTTTAGCCTGTCTCCTGGCCAGGTTCGCCGAGGACTGCGCATGCTGGGCGAGGCGATCATCGCTTTTGAGAGTTTTGTCACCAGCCTGGGGCACGAATTATATTTCGTTGAACCGCTATACTACCACAATGCCATTATCTTCGAACGTTTTGGCTTCACCTATCAGAAGGGGAAGCGCCTGATGCAGCACATCCAGGAGGGTTTCTCTGCCAACGGCGATTTAATCGCCCGTCTGGATGGATCTACTCCCTTTCGCATGCCCACGGCAGCGAACAGCATCCGCTTGCGCTCCTGGGCGATCCACGATGGGTTATTGGGATCACCGTTTACAGATGTGACCATGTATAAACGGGTGGGTAAATCCGCTGAGGTTAATACCTGTCCAGATTGCAACTGGTAAGCCGGATTCAAAGCCATGAACAATTTTATTGCCCTCATCATCACCTTTGCCTCGGCGCTGGCCTGGCTGCGCCTGATGGATTTCTTCGCCCATCGCGGCTGGATCAGCAGCCCACTGAGCCGTAAGATTATCCATATGGGTACCGGCCCAATCTATGTGCTTTGCTGGTTATTCTTCGATGAAGCCCTGATCAGCCGCTTCCTGGCTGCCCTGGTGCCGCTCTCGATCACTCTACAATTTGCCCTGGTCGGTCTGGGGATCATGCGGGACGAAGCCTCAGTAAAGGCGATGTCTCGCACGGGTGACCGGCGGGAAATATTACGTGGACCGTTATATTATGGGATTGTCTTTGTTCTGCTGACAGTAATCTTCTGGCTGGAGACGCCTGTTGGCATCGTTGCCCTGATGCTGCTGTGCGGAGGAGATGGGCTGGCGGATATCCTGGGACGGCGCTTCGGCCAGTTCAAGCTGCCCTGGAACCCAACAAAAAGTTGGGTGGGCAGCCTGGGTATGCTGGCGGGAAGCTGGGTTTTCGCAGTGGTGGTTATGGCGATTTTTACTCAGGCAGGCGTCTTTTCCCTCCCTATCTCTAGCTACATCCCGGCGATTACCCTGATTGCCTTGATCGGCACATTGGTTGAGACATTACCTATCAAAGATTTGGACAACATCACTGTAACTCTGGCGGCAGTGTTGGCAGGGCTGGTATTGTTCTAAGAAACCGAATTCGTCACTTGACGCCTAAGAGCTATTTTGATAAAATCAGCCGGAAAAGTAGACTAGTCTAACCATCGTTATATTACAAGGATAACCAATGATAGCCGAACAAACCAATACCGAAATCATCACCCTGACACCCGCGGCTGCACAAGCCGTGCGTGATTTGCTGGCAGCACGGAACCTGGAAGGTTACGCCCTGCGAGTGTATGTATCGGGCGGAGGCTGCTCTGGTCTGCAATATGGTATGGCGCTCGAAGGCAAGATCCGCGAGCAAGATCAGGTGGCCGATTTCGAGGGCGTTAAGGTTGTTGTGGATGAGATCTCGATCAATTATCTGCGTGGTTCAACGATCGACTATATCGAGGATGTGACTGGAGGTGGGTTTAAGATCGAAAATCCCAATCCAATGCCCACATGCGGCTGCAGCTCTGCCGAAGCATCGGCAGGCGGCTGCAGTGGATGCGGATAGCTCGCAAAATTTTAAAAAAGCTGGCTTTCGGGCCAGCTTTTTTTATTTCTTATCGCCCACGCAGCAAGGTGATAAATAAACCAAAAATGCCCAGAGTGGCTAAAATGACAATAACCAATCCGGTCGGAACACGCTCAGCAACTGCTTGTGTTGGTTCGTCTGTATAAGTTGGGATTGAAATTGGGCCGGGGGCAGTAAAAGTGGGCAGCCGCGTGGAGGGGACATCTACCAGGAACTGGGCTGCCAGGGTTGGGTCGATGGTGGCAGTAACCCGCGGGGTGGGCGTTGGGGGTGGCTCGACGATAGGCAGCGTGCCCCGCACCTCCACCAAATCGGCGTTGATCCAGGCGACGCCTCCCACCACGCCTGGATAGACCACCTGAATCCACTGCCCGCCCGGGGAGCGCCCAATCGCTGGCACCTGCGACCCTTCCGTTAATACACCGACGATCTCATAATCGTATGTCGAAGGGCCAGCGCGCAGGTTTGCATATCCCAGTTCGCTATCCAATACCAGCGCAATCGCACCTACCGGTGTGCCTGTGACAGTGGGAATCGCCACAGTAGGTATTTGCGCCTGTTCTTCGGCGCGGACGGAGGTAGTAGCCAGATAAAAGGTCGTCATTACCAGACAGGCGGATAACAAGAAAAATAGTTTGCGCTGCTTCCGTTGAAAAATCATCCAGGCTCCAGTTATCAATATCATCGCTTCCATACAAGTTAACGCAATGCCGATTATAATCTATGCGTGCAGGTTCTTCCAAAATGAGAGAAGAAAGCATGCCCGGCCTCTGACTAGCAAACGAGCCCTTATGCAACGATCCAGGAGCTTTGACGTAGACACATCTAAGCGAATAAAAAAGCTGAGGAATTATGAATCAAAGAATTTACCACGGAGCATTCACCCCCGACGATTTCAGCCGCTCTCTGCTCGGCGCCTTCAACCGCAGCCCGCTGCGCGCCCGCATCCTGGGTGATGATGATGAACAGGTGGTGCAGATCAACACAGGCGATCGCGCCAGCTCGGGAGGAGCCACCGCCCTTGCTGTCACCCTGCGCCAGGTGGACGATGGCGTATCGGTAGAGGTCAGCAAACAGCAGTGGCTGGGTGTGGCTGCCAGCCTGGGCCAGACGGTGCTGACCGTCTGGCGCAACCCCTTTGGTTTGATTGACCGTCTGGATGATCTTGCAGCGGATGTCCAAAACCTGCAGTTAGCAGAAAATGTGTGGGAAGTTATCGATGAAACCGCTCGCTCGCTTGGCGCCACCATGGAACTATCTGAGCGGCTTCGCCGGTTAGTGTGTGAATATTGCCTGGTCGCCAATCCCGTTGGCGAGAGCAACTGCATCGCGTGCGGCGCGCCGCTGGGCGCTGTCCAACCCCGAACCTGTAAGTTTTGCGGCTTTGTGATAAAAACCAATGAAACGACCTGCCCCAACTGCGGCAAGAAATTGGATTCCTAAGGCGCTTTCAACTCCGTAATCGCTTCTTTCACCAAAGGAAGAAGCCCTAATTCTTCATCTAAAATATCAGCCGGCATGCCTGGCAATACCCGTTGGTTAGGCGCTCTAGAGATCAGGCGGTTCATCGCACGCTCCAGAGCCGGCATCGCATCCAGAAAGCCGATCTGACCGATATATTGGACGGCCAATTTTCGGAGCGAAACTGGCACATCCCGGTCCAACATGATTTCAGCCAAATGAGTACCGGCAAAAGAACATTCCTTGAGCAGACGACTCGCAGGATGCTGTAGTGTTGGATCAGCAATTACTACCTGCAGTAATGCAATCACCTGTTGGGTGCGCATCTGGCCCAACTGGTAGCGCAATGTGGCCTGTACCTGTGAATTCCCCTGACAGAGCATATCATCCATCAGTCTGGCGATCCTCCCTCGCAAGGCTACATCAGGCTCGGTAAGGCGTGTGGCCAGGATGTAAGCAATGACAGGCTGGCCGCGGGCAATCTCAACCGCTTCCAGCTGTTCAACGCCCCCCTGCCGGTCGAACAATTCCAAAGAGATCAGCAGCTCGGCAATCCGCCAGATTTGCTGCTGCTGCTCGATATCCAGTGAAACGTACCCCCCGTCCGATCCCTTCATCTGCTGCAACAGGATCGTCAATGGGTCCATCAATACAGACCTCCTGTATCACCTGATTCCAACCGGATAACCTCACCCTGCCAGAAGTTCTCGCGCCTGGTTAAATATATTTTCGACTGTAAAACCATATTTTTCAAACAACACCTGATACGGCGCCGAAGCCCCAAAATGCTCCAGCGAGATCATTTTACCGCGATCACCCACCCAGCGCTCCCAACCCATGGCGATCCCTGCTTCGACGGACATCCGCCGCCAGATGCCCGGAGGCAGTACCGCCCGACGGTAGTCCCGGTCTTGCTGGGCAAACAACTCCCAGCTCGGGAAAGAAACTAAGCGCACATTGACGCCTTCCATGGCAAGCTTCAGCCCGGCATTGACAATCAAACTAACTTCGGATCCGCTGGCCATCAGGATGATTTCTGGGGTCGCATCTCCCAGGTCCGCCAGCACATAGGCGCCACGCAGCAAGCCGCTGGCGGGTGAAAAGATCTGCCGATCCAAGGTGGGCACATTTTGACGGCTGAGCGCCAGCACGGTTGGTCCACGTTGGCGCTGCACGGCAAATTTCCAGGCTTCGGTCACCTCATTTGCATCGGCTGGGCGAAAAATTACCAACCCCGGGATCGCGCGCAGCGCGGCCAGGTGTTCCACAGGTTGATGCGTCGGACCATCTTCGCCAAGACCAACGCTGTCATGGGTAAAGACCCAGATGCCAGGATAGCCCGAGTGAGCCGATAGACGCAAAGCGCCGCGCATATAATCCGAAAAAACCATGAAAGTCCCCCCATAAGGGATCACGCCGCCGTGCACAGACATGCCATTGATGATCGCCCCCATGCCATGCTCGCGCACCCCAAAATGAAAATTGCGCCCCTGGAACGCCCCCGGCTGAAAAGTGGCCGACCCTTCGATCCAGGTTTTATTAGATGGAGCCAGATCCGCTGAGCCGCCCATCATTTCTGGCAGGTGTTGTGCCAGGGCGTTGAGAACCTTTCCAGAAGCCACGCGGGTAGCTATCCCCTTACTATCCGCCGGGAATTCAGGCAGATTCTGCTCCCAGCCAGCGGGAAATCGGCCATCTAAACGGCGTTCTAACTCTGTCGCCAGATCAGGAAAAGCCTGACGGTACTCCGCCAACTGCTTCTGCCAGGAAGCTTCCCATTCTGCTCCCCTCTCCACATACTGGCGGAAAAAGGCCAGCACATCCTCCATCACCAGAAAACGCGGCTCAACCGGCCAACCCAACCTGACTTTTGCTCCATCCAATTCTGCGTCGCCGGGAGGCTCACCATGAGCCTTCTCGGTATCCTGGCGCGTGGGCAGACCGTATCCGATATGGGTGCGAACAGCAATCAAGGATGGACGCGGATCGGCTTTGGCCTGTTGAATAGCCCGGTCGATCGCATCCACATCGTTGCCATCAGCTACTGACTGCACCTGCCAGCCATAGGCTTCAAAACGTTTCAGCCGGTCTTCAGTGAAAGCAAGGTCCGTGCTCCCATCAATTGAAATGTGATTATCATCATACAGGTAGATCAGCCTGCCGAGCTTGAGATGGCCCGCCAGCGAAGCCGCCTCGGACGCCACACCCTCCATCAGATCGCCATCCGTGACTATCGCATAAATATAATGATGGATGACTTCATATCCCGGCTGGTTGAAGACTGCTCGTAAATGTTCCAGAGCAATCGCCATGCCCACACCGTTGGCAAAACCCTGACCAAGAGGCCCAGTAGTCACCTCCACGCCCGGGGTGAGAGCATATTCCGGGTGTCCTGGTGTGCGCGAATCCCATTGGCGAAAATTTTTCAATTCATCCAATTCCAGGGGATAGCCTGTCAGGTAGAGCAGGCTGTAAAGAAGCATCGAACCATGCCCGCCCGAGAGAATGAAACGATCTCGCCCATGCCAGGCAGGGTTGCGGGGGTTAAAACGCAAGTGGCGCGTCCAGATAGTATAAGCCAGGGCTGCACAGCCCATCGGCAGCCCGGGATGCCCAGAATTCGCCTTTTGGACAGCGTCGGCGGATAAAAAGCGCAGGGTGTTGATGGACCGGTTTTGCAGGTCAGCAGTTTCGATCATGAATTCTCCGCGAGCATAATATGGGGACAAACTACCGTGGAATATTTTACCGCGGAATCTGCGGATGCACCGTAAAATCATGGTATCCTGATAAAGATTATCGCGCCAAATGAGAATAAATCAAGTTCTCTTTACCAGAAGAATTAATCCTTAAAAATCGAAAGTTGACTGTGCAATTTGCCAAAAATTGCCTATAATAGAGGCAGCAACTATTCATCATCCTAAGCTAGCTATTCAAAGATTCACCGGGAGCGCGCTATGGTCACGAAAGAAGATTTAATATTTAGACAGGTGGTCACTTTACGCGATGGGGCGCGGGTGCTCTTGCGCCCGCTCGTGCCAGAAGATAAACAGGCCTTGCTGGATCTATATCTACCGGTCTCATTCGAGGAACGGCGTTACATGCGCCATAATGTCAATGACGCCGCCCTGATCTCTTCCTGGGCTGAAGATATCGATTATGACAAAGTATTCCCACTGGTAGCGGTGATTAACGATCGCATCGTTGGGGCGGGAACCCTGCATTTCAGTGATGGCGTTGGGCGTCACCGCTGCGAAATGCGCATATTCCTGTCCAAAGAATTTCGCCATCGCGGCCTGGGGAGTAAGCTTATTCAGGCCTTGGTTGACCTGGCCAAGAAACGCGGCATGTACATGGTCGAAGTTTATATTGTCTCCGACCACGTTGAAGTAATCAAAGCCGTACAGAAAGTCGGTTTCCAGAATGTGACCGTGTTGGAAGATTATTATATGCTGCCCGATGGAGACTTGCGCGACGTGGCCTACCATACCCTGCGCCTGCGCAGTTCTGAAAACGAATTCTAGAATCCATATCAAGATAGCTTGCCCTGATGAATGGATATAGACCACATCCATTCATCAGGGTATTTAATTGCTAATTTCTCTCGAAGAATGCCTGCATCGCCCGAAAGCAATCCGCGCTCAGCTTGTGACCAACTTCATCCTCGCAGTAATGCACCTGAGCGCCCGCTTGCTCCAATATTTTAACGCCCGCCCGGGCTCGCTCCACTGGCACCAGCCGGTCATATACACCGTGAGCCATGAAGATCGGCTTCTCAGCCAGTGGTCGGGTCGCGGCAATGACCTGTGCGCCGTCAGGCACAAATCCCGAAAGTGCAGCGATAGAGAGCACTCCTTCCGGATGCAGCAAACTGAAGGCGAAAGCCAGCGCCGCCCCCTGACTATATCCCACCAGGCGCAGGTTGGAGAAATCCGCCTGCGGGAATAAATCCGGCCTAAGCAGGTCAACCAGGGCCTGAACGGATGGTTCAAAATCATCCATCCAGGGCCATCCTTTTACAGTATTCGGACGCCAGCTGTATCCCCCCTGAGGGGCTGGATGTGGCGCACGCGGCGCCAGCAGGAGTGCTTTTTCAGGTAAACGCCGGGCAAAAATCCACATCGCGTTTTCGTCGCCTGTCCAGCCATGCAACAGCAAAAAAACTGGCTGCATAGTCGAGGCGGTAGGAAGCCGTTGGCGAATCGTCCAACCATTTACCTGGATGAGCTGAGTAGATTCTGACTCCATCTATTTCTCCTGCAAGTTATGTGTTATCTGCTTTCTTTGCCAGCCATTCCATCAGCAACAAGATCAGCCATACCAGCAACACTGGCAATAAACCAGCAGTCAGACATACCAGACCCATCAAAGCGGCTCCCCGACCATAAATCAGGTAGATTAATCCATCCCCAACCAGGTACAAGAGCAAAATCCCACCCAGGATCAAGCGGGCATTGGTTTGACGAGTATATCGACGTAAGTCACGTGTCATAATTTTCAATTATAATCAGAAGCAATCACCCGGTGATTAAACTCGGATGTGAGAAAATCAACCTGACAACCCTGGTAAAATAACATGCTCATTTTAGAAACTGCCCGCCTAATCCTACGTCCCTTCCAGGATGCCGACCTGGAAGCTTTTGCCAGCTACCGGTCTGACCCGCAGGTCGCCGCCTATCAGGGCTGGGAAGCGCCCTATTCGCTCGAACAGGCAAAAGAATTCATTGAGACGATGAAAAACACGCAACCCGGCGAACCGGGGAAATGGTACCAGCTGGCCCTGGAACAAAAATCCAACACGAGGATGATCGGCGACGTGGCTTTCTGCATTCTGAGCAATGATCCTCGCCAGGCAGAAATCGGTATCACCCTGGCAGCGGCCTACCAGGGAAAGGGTTATGCTGGCGAAGCCCTAGAGCGGCTGTTAGAGTACCTGTTTAATGACATGAACCTTCATCGCGTGCGCGCCAACTGCGATCTGGAGAACCGGGCGTCCAGCCATATGCTGGAAAACCTGGGCTTTCGCCAGGAAGGCGTCTGGATCGAGAGCCTGTGGTTCAAAGGCCGCTGGAGCAGCGAACTCTGGTATGCCATGCTGCAGCGGGAATGGCATTCTCGCTGGTTAATAATCTTTGAAGATGAGCTGCGCCAGGCACAGGCAGCCCGGCAGGCTGGCAACGAAGGCAAAGCCAGGGTGTGCGCCCGCCGCGCCGCCGGTATTGCAGTCGGCGAATATTTTCGCCGTAAGGGCATCGCTTCTCCAGGCGTCAGCGCCTATGACCGCCTGCGCGCTTTAATCCAGATGTCCGAACTGCCGCCAGGAGCAGCCGAATTAGCCAGCCATCTGCTGCTCAAGGTTAACGAGAGATACCAGCTTCCAATCCCGGCTGATCTGGCAGAAGACGCCCGGCAGCTGGCGAAGATCCTCCTGGATTAGCTATCATTGGTTTTTACCAGGCCATAGCGCACAGCAGCCAGAGCTGCCTGGGTGCGATCCTCCACGCCAAGTTTCGTCAGAATGATGCTGACATAATTTCTTACTGTGCCACGAGTGAGATACAGTCGATCTGCAATTTCTGCATTGGTAAAGCCCTTCGCCAGCAAACGGAGAATTTCCAGTTCTCGCTCGGACAGATCCTGCGCCAGGGTGGTTATCTCTTGCCCGGAGTCGTGGGCAATATGGTCAAACAATCTCCCTGCGACTTCTGGATCCACATGGGTCTTGCCCTCGATCGTGCCTTTTATTGCCTTGAGCAGATCAGCCCGCGGAGTGCCTTTCAACAAATATCCAGCCGCTCCGCTGCGAATGGCGTCATAGACCCACTCATCCTCTCCAAAGGTAGTCAATACCAGCACCTTGATCTCGGGATAATTTTGTCGGATCAGCCGAGTTGCCTGAATGCCATTCATGCCAGGCATTTTTAGATCCATCAACACCAGATCAGGGCTGGTGTGGGGGATTTTCTCTACCGCCTCAGCCCCATCATAAGCAGTCCCGACGACCAGGATCTCTGCATCTGCGCTGAGGATCATCTCCAACCCATCGCAAATCACCGTTTGATCGTCGCAAATCAATACCCGGATCATCTCGCCTCTGTCCAGATGGCCTTTACCAGCGTGCCACGCCCATCCTGGCTGGAAATTTCCAGAATGGCGTCAATTAATTCGGCGCGTTCGCGCATTCCCTGAATGCCTAGGCGGCCGCCATTCTGCACCGGTACAGTTTCCGTAGAAAAACCAGTCCCATTATCGGCCACTTCGAGACATATCACCCTGTCTCTGGCAGACAGTTTGACCGAAATTCTATCCGCGCCAGAATGTAGGGCAGCATTCTCCAGGGCTTCCTGAGCAATGCGATAGAAGCCATGCTCAACCTCTGGCGGCAGTTCATCCAGTTCATCCGGCGCTTTGATTACCAGGGCAATATTTTGTCGGGCGGCCAGATCTTCTGCCAGCAAATGCACTGCGCCCACCAGCCCCATCTCATCCAGGGGCGCGGCGCGTAAATCTTTCAACGAACGGCGGGTGCCATCCAGCCCTGCGCGAGTGGTAGCCAGCATTCTTTCTAGCATCATGGTAACCCGCTCAGGCAAAGCATCGCCCATGGACAGGAGCGCATCTGTCTGCACCGCCAGGGCGCTGAGGGTGTGGGCGAGAGTATCGTGCAGCTCGCGCGAGATGCGCACTCGTTCGCGCGAGATGGTCAATTGTTCCTGAGCGGCCGCTTGCCGGACAAGTTTTTGATTGGCTTCAGCTAAAGCCTGGCGCTGCTGGCGCTGGGCTTTTACCAGTCGGCTGACTACATAACCGAAAAGCAGATAAATTGTGGAACGCCCCACCAGGAACAAGCTGACCATTAAGGGGATATCAGGGTGATAGCTGCCGATAAATACAACCGTAGAGGGGAGAAACAGGTTGAGTAAACCCTCCGCAGCGGCCGCGCCGAGAATGAAGAACAATACGGAACGAAAATCGTACTGCCAGGCGACCAGGATAACCAGGATAACCATGAAGGGCAGGTTCTGCCAGTTTATCCCCTGCCGCATAATGAAGTGCTGCTCTAACAACAATCCGGCTGTGCTGACGGTCACTGCCAGGGGGATATACCATTTTCTCAGCTTGCTTTCCAACCAGCGCCAGTATAGCATACCAAGCAAGAGCAGGCAGAACACTAAACTCCAGGCTATTGATGGGTAAGAAATGGTCGCCCTGGCTTCTAGAGGTAAATATACCAGGCTTGCGGATAGAATAATTACGAGGAGGAAGAAACGCAGCCATCCATAGAAGCGAAATGCCTGCAGCAAGCCGGGTTCAGCCAAAGATTTTTGCATACCTTGATGATAGCATACTTCGTTCCTCCTGGTACGTGACCGAAGTCATCAGTTCCACCTTTCGGTTTATGACTGAAGTCATCACCCACCCATTTGACATATGATGCTTGTCACTTGGGGAAAAAGCCCGCCTGAGGTATAGTACCGTATCTGAATCATGAATTAAGACAAAGATAACCAACAGGAGATAGTTCCATGAAAAAAGTTGTAATCGTAATCCTACTGCTAGCTCTGGCGGGGGGGGGCTATTATGCATATACCCAGTTTTTGCAACCCAAGCAGTCTGCGAATCCACTAGCGCAGCTCGAAACCGCTCAGCTTGAAGAAGGCGAGCTGATCACATCGGTCAGCGCGATTGGCAAGGTGCGCACCCGCCAATCCGCAACGGTATCCTGGCAAACGTCAGGCAGCGTTGGAGAAGTGTTAGCCGAGGTGGGCGAGCAGGTGAAAGCTGGCGATGTGCTGGCGCGCCTGACCCAAGATTCCCTGCCCCAATCGGTAATCAACGCTCAGGCAGATTTATACAGCGCCCAGCAAGCTCTCGAAAATCTGGATACTGAAGCGGAGACCGCCTGGGTTAACGCCATGCAGAATATCGTCAAGTATGAGCAGGCGGTGCGCGATGCTCAATACCAGCTGGATAACTTCACCATTCCCGCTAATCAAGCGGATATGGACGCAGTCGAAGCAGTGGATGCGACCAAGAAGCAGTTGGATGAAGCCAGAGCAGCTTTCGAACCCTATAAATTCCGCGCCTCCAGCGACGCCGTACGCGAGCGCCTGTTAGAGGATCTTAACCAGGCGCAGAGCGATTACAACACTGCGGTGCGCCGCCTGCAGTACGAATACGACCTGCAGGTAGCCCAGGCTAATCTCTCCAAGGCGCGTCAAGATTATGAGAAATGGAAAGATGGCCCTGAGGCAGGCGAGGTGGAGGCGGCCAAAGCGCGCATTACCGCGGCAGAAATCACTCTGAAAAGCGCCTGGGTAGATGCGCCTATCGGCGGCACAATCACCGAGGCGAAGCCGCTGGTTGGAGATCAGGTCAGCCCAAGTACCGTGGCTTTCCGGATTGACGATCTTTCGCAGCTGTTCGTGGACGTGCAGATTTCGGAAATCGATATCAACCAGATTAAGGTTGGGCAGCAAGTAACCATGACGATGGATGCTATCCGGGGGAAAAAATATAACGGGAATGTATCCAAGATTGCATTGATCGGTTCCGAAAGCTCCTCGTTGGTGAACTACACCGTCACAGTCGAGCTGGCTGATCCAGACGACCAGGTGCGCCCAGGGATGACCGCGGAGGTAGAAATCATCGTTGAACGAAACCAAACCACCCTGCTCATCCCAAACCAGGCCATCCAGGTCAAAGACGGCAAGCAGATTGTCTATATCCTCAAGCCTGGCGAGGGGATGGCGCCAGTTGAAATTACTACCGGGGCTTCATCAGATACATTTACTGAACTGGCTTCTGGCGAGCTGAAACCTGGTGATATGATCGTACTCAACCCGCCAGACGAAAACGCTCAAGAACAAGGACCTGGCGGGATGTTCATGATGGGCGGTGGAAGACCACGTGATGCTGACGACGGCCCATCAGGAGATGAAGTGGAGGCGCGGCCATGACCGACCAGGTCGTTCAGGTCGAGAATTTGACCAAAGTTTACCGGATGGGAGAGATGGAGGTGCACGCCCTGCGCGGTCTATCGCTGACGATCCAGCGGGGTGAGATCACCGCCATCATGGGACCCTCTGGATCGGGAAAATCCACCTTGATGAATATCATCGGCTGCCTGGACCATCCAACCTCCGGAGAATACCTGCTGGATGGCGAAAATGTTGCCAGAATGAACGATGACCAGCTGGCAAAGGTGCGCAACCGCAAAGTCGGCTTTGTCTTTCAGAGCTTCAACCTGCTCCCGCGCGCCACCGCGCTGGCTAATGTGGAGATGCCGCTGCGCTACTCGGGCGTGCGCAATGGTAGCCGCCGCCAGAAAGCCAGAGAGGCTCTGGAGGCAGTGGGGCTGGGAGATCGGATCAGCCACCGCCCCAACGAACTATCCGGCGGGCAGCAGCAGCGGGTCGCCATTGCCCGCGCTCTGGTGAACCAACCGGCGATCATCATGGCCGATGAACCGACTGGCAATCTCGACACCGCTTCAGGCAAAGAGATCATGGATCTGCTGGTTGGGCTGAACCAGGAACGAGGGACGACCCTGATCATCGTTACCCATGATCCTGAAATCGCCAGCCGCACCAACCGAATTATCCATATTCGCGATGGTCATGTGGAGGAGGCGGTATGAGCATTCTCCAACTGCTGATTGAAGCGCTCGAGAGCCTGTCATCCAACAAGGTCCGCTCGGCGCTGACCATGCTCGGCATCATTATTGGTGTAGGCGCAGTTGTGGCAATGATGGGGATTGGTTCTGGCGCGCAAAATGCGATCACCAGCCAGATTGAGAGCATTGGCGTGAACTTGCTGTATGTGATGCCCGGTGGAGAAGCCAGCGATGTTGAGCCGCTGACCATGGATGACGCCGAGGCGATGGCAAACCCCGCCTATTCTGATTCGATTGGGATTGTCGCGCCGGTGGTGCAAGGGCAGGTGGATGTATCCATTCCAGGCAAGAGCACCAACACCAGCGGAACCGGGATCACACCCGAGTTCTTCGAGGTGCAGACAGCGGATATCGCTGAAGGACAGCCGATCACCCAGGCGCATGTCGATAATTTTTCATCTGTGATCTTGCTGGGTTCAGAAGTAGCCCAAGACCTTTTTGACACCACGACGGGCTTGATCGGTAAAACGGTGCGCATCCGGGGGCAGATTTTCAAGGTTATCGGCGTACTGGAGGAGCAAGGCGGCACCGGCTTTACCAACAACGACAACCGTGTGCTGGTGCCGATCTCCACCGCTCAGCTGCGCATCACTCGGCGCAGCCAGGCCGGTGAAGTGGATATGATCTATGTGCAGGCTGTGGACACCGATGCCGTGCAGCCAGCCATTGATGATGTCACTCAACTGCTGCGCGCCCGCCACCGCAACCCTAAGGGCGAGGATGATTTCAATATCATGAGCACGCAGGCGTTCCTGGAGACTGCCTCAGCAATCACTGGAACGATGACCCTATTCCTCGGAGGGATCGCGGGGATCTCGCTCTTAGTGGGTGGGATTGGAATTATGAATATCATGCTGGTCACCGTGACCGAGCGAACCCGCGAGATCGGTCTGCGCAAGGCGCTCGGAGCCAGGAAATGGGACATACGCATCCAATTTCTGGTAGAATCATCCTTATTGAGCCTTGGAGGCGGGATCATGGGCGTGATGATGGGTTACGGAATTGCGATCCTGATTGGCCAGATTGCAGCTGCATCTGGGACATCCTTGGAACCCAGCATCGAACTATCGGCCATCCTGATGGCGACCCTGTTCTCTGCCACGGTGGGATTGTTTTTCGGCATTTACCCGGCCAATCGCGCCGCGAGTTTGGAGCCTGTTGAAGCTTTGCGGACCGAGTGATCGAGGAGTGAACGAATGAAAAAGCTGCTATGTGTGTTGGTCTTGTTCAGCGTGCTTTTAAGCGCTTCTACCACGGTCGACCTGGTCAGGCTGACGCTGGTCAATAAATCCGATATGCCCATCGCGGTAGAGTTAGCTGGTATATATCAGGAGACCTATTTCTATTTGGATGTTGCACAAGGCAGTCGGATCGCGCCAGTCGAGCGAGAGTTCACCATCCCACGAGATGCTTATACCCTGCGGCTGTATTATCTTGAGACTTACGATCCAGTTTATGGATTCAAGTGCAGTGCGACTGCAACCAGCCTGGAGATCATGTCCAACACACGGATCATATTTCTCCCCTGTGGAGAGCAGCCCCCCAATCCAGGAGAGCGGACGCTGCTGAAATTCTGGCCCTTCCGCATCAAGTTCCGCTACTGATAAAACAGCAGCCGCTCAGGCGGCTGCTGTTCTTTTCGTGCGGGATTGTCCACGCATGTGACGGATCAACTCCACCACGCCAATGACAGCCAGAACCGCCCGGATGCTGGCAATAATGGCGAGCAAACTGCCAAATAATCCCAACGCGGCCAGTGCAAGCGTTGGCCGATCCACCTTTGAGCGTTTCTTCACCGGCAGGCTGGTAAGGCGTGTTCTTACCCCGCTGACATAATCGCCGCGTGGCGCCACTGGCGTCAATGCAGCCCGCAGGCGTGCTTCTACCAGGCGGTATTCTTCAGTGTTTAGATTTCCCCGCTGGGGTCGAGGGTTCATTATCCAATTTCCTCCACGGGATATGCCACAACCCCCACCGTACCAGGGCCTAAATTGGCTGCAATCCCAATCGAAAGGTCTGTCGTGATCAATTGTCGGATGTTCAACACCCGGCGGACCTTCTCGATGAGCAGGTTTGCCGCTTCCAGATCCTCGGCGTGCACGACAGCCACGTTGACCAGGCGGTCGCCCATTCGGCGCTTCATCTCCTCGACGAGGTATTCCAGCGCCTTTCCGCGGGTACGCACCCGATCGCCTACTTCGAGCACCCCCTCTCGCAGCATAATGACGGGTTTTACATTGAGCATTGAAGCCAGGGCAGCTTGTAAAGCTTTTACCCGACCACTGCGACGGGCATATTCAAAAGATTTGATGGTCAGGATGATCTGCATGCCGCGGCGAATTTCTTCCAGGCGGGCTAAAATCGCGTCGATTTTAGCTCCAGCGCGCTCCATCAAGCGGGCTTCTCGCACCATGTACCCCATACCGGCTGAACCACAGCCTGAATCAAAGGGAATCACCCGATATACATCCTTAAGATCTCGAGCAGCAATCTCAGCTGAAGCAAAAGTGCCCGACAGCTTGCTGGTGAGATGAATCGATAGGATCGTGTCCCCCTTATCAGCCACCTTGTGATAAATTTCTATAAACTGTCCGGGGGTAGGTTGGGAGGTCTTGGGGATCACGCCGCTTTCATCCGCCAGGCGATAAAATTCTGCATTACTGAGATTCACGCCCTGTAAAAAGGTCTGCTCGCCAAAGTGGATGTTGATAGGGATCATGTGAATATCGTATTCGCTCAACCAGTCGGCAGGCAGGTCTCCTGCGCTATCTATCACTATTTTCAGCTTGCTCATCAAATCCTCCGTTTGATTCTTGCTCCACAGGCATACTCGATAGTGTTGGACCAAGATCATCTCGAATTGCCAACAAAGTTCGATGGTAAAGGCTTTTGATCGCGCCCTCGGTTCTTCCCATCACCTGCCCAATCTCGGCGTTCGAAAGATCATCCACGAACTTCAAGATCAAGAGCTGCTGCCGGTCGGGTGGAAGAGAGTGAATCACCCTGAGCAAATATTCCCGCTCTTCGGATTGCAGGAACTCATGCTCCGGATGGTCGTCATGCCGGGCGATGAGCAAACCGTCTTCCAGCGGGATCTCTTTCCTGCGGCTGTTATCGCGGTGCCAATTTGCCACCAGGTTATGAGCAATGCGATATAACCAGGCAGAAAACGGCAATCCGCGATCGCTGTAAGTGCCGATGTGATTCAAGGCACGGACAAAAACCCGCTCAGTCAGGTCCTCTGCATCATGGAAATTACCGGTGCGATAATAGACATAGTTAAAGATCCGCTCCACATACCGCTCATAGAGCAGGCCAAACGCCTCGCGATCTGCCTGGGCTGAACGCACCAGGGAGGGTTCATCACCGAAATCCTCTACCATATCTATCCTGGGCAGGGTTTCCTGGCGCTCTGGGCTTTGTGATGAGGCATTCAGCCCTTCTAGCCAATAGAAACCCCGGCTGGGGTAATTCGTTGCTCCGATTCCAACTCTGGCGAAAATCGATTCAAGAGTATAACATATCACGGGTTTGATTCTGGTATAATTGAGAGGCAAGCAGGCATGGGTATTGATCCAACTGCCTGGGTTGCCTTCGGGGATGACAGGTCTCGACGGGAGAGGCTGGCCCCGGATTGCGAGCCGATCGGCGCCGAAATCGTAAAATCAGCGCAAAAAACAAGTGCCAACCGCACTTCCTACGCTGCTCTGCCCCTCGCTGCATAAGCGATCGGTTGAGTGGCTGGCCCTCTAAGAAGGACCACGTCCGCCTGCCCCGCCCTCTGACCGGAGGCAGAGCCGGGCGTAACAAAGTCAGAGTGCCGCATACCCATGTCGCTAAGTGTGCGAAAGAAGGACTTTCGGGTCCCAGCGGCTGGCTGGTGAGTTCCTTTGTCGGATGAGGGCTCGCTGGCGAAACCAAACAACCGACTACGCTCGTAGATATTCGAGGGACGATTCTTTCGGACTCGGGTTCGATTCCCGACATCTCCACCACACCCAATCTGCAGGGCTGCCGGATTTATCAGATGAGCAGCCCTGTAGGTGTTAAAGAGACTGAGGCGCGGTCAGGACAGCCAGGCGTAAAACACCGGTATAAAATGCACTGGTATAATCAGTGATCTGATCTTTGTCTTAACCCTTTTGGAGAACCAATGAAAAACTCCTACAAATTTTTATCTTCCCTGCTCGCTTGCCTTGGACGGCTTACAATTTTGGCCTTGTTCCTGACAGCCTGCAACCTGCCTGCAGTACCCGTAACGGTCAAACCGACCACAGCCCCGGTGTTAGCATCGCAAACTCCTATTTCCCCAGGGCTGCAGCCGACTTCTCCTTCCGAAGCCGTCCCCACTGAGCAACCGCTCAATCAGTCTTCTCCCATGCCAGAAGCGACTGACAATGTGTTCATGCCCAAGATCGAAAACCCGAACACGCCAGAACCGCCTGCAAATCCAGAGCCTGCAGCCAGGCTGGCTTTTCTTAAGGGCGGCGACATTTTCCTGGTAGACGTACCATCCATGCAATCCAGGCCGATCACCCAATCTGCCAACCTGGTCAGTTTTGCCTGGTCGCCAGATGGCTCTCGCCTGGCTACTTTCGATGGCCACAAGCTGTGCTTCATTCGCGAAGATGGCAGTTCGGACGCACAACCGTGCGTCGATCTGGGTCTGGACGATATGCAAGCGACTATCGAACGGCGCATCGTCTGGTCGCCCGACCAGAAAGCCATTGTGCTGTGGAATCCAGTCAATCCTTGGGACGAGGGCGCCATTGGATGGCTGTATGTCGCCCTGGATGGCTCGGGGCTTCTGCATCGCATCGACGACCCGGTGGATTGGGGCATGAACCTGGCCCCGAACAATGACCCTGGCGGGATCACCGGGCAGCCGCTTTTCTTGCCGGATGGCAGCTTGATCGGCACCCTGACCCACCGCTGGTTGTGCGGCGATGGAAGCTGCCATTTCCAGCTTTTCAGCTTCGATCCACAGGGGCGCAGTTTCATCCCCTATCCCAATAAACCTGAAGAAGGCTGGAGCGAAGGGATGACGATCCTGCTCTCTCGAGATGGGCAAATACTGCTGAATTTCGGCGCTTTTTCCGAAGGGTGCGAGGCCTATTTCACCTTTATGGATCTCTACAACCTGGGCAGTCAAACACGCCAGTTGTACGATCTGGATCAGGAGGCAGTGAGCGGCATTGCCCTATCTCCGGATGGCGCCAGGATATTGATGGCGCGCACTGCTGGCTGCAACCAGCCCGATCCAGCGAACTGGTCGCAGGCGTGCGGATTGTCTCCATCGCTGAATATATACAGCATGCAAATGATGGATCTTACCAGCGGGCAACGCAGTGACACTTTCCCTGGCATCACCCCTGAGTGGTCTCCAGATGGCGGGTATATCGCCTTCCGCTCCTGTCTGAGTCAGTCTGGTTCGGGGAATTGGGATATCACCTCCAACGGACCTCCCGGCATCTTTATCATGGCTCCTGACGGCTTAGGGATCAGCCTGATATCGGATGGCGTCTCGCCGCAGTGGAAACCTACCCATCTCCCAAATCTCTGATTGACTCTGCCTATGCTCGGTTGTATAATCAAATAAGGATTGCTGCCCGCTTCGCTGCTGGAGCTCTAGCATCCCATTTTCCACTCCCCCCAAGAGCATCGCTATACTCTGTGCGGCTGCCTGACAGTTCGCACCTTTTTTCTCTTCAGGAGGATAAGATGAAGAATCACTATTATTCTACCGTCTTACGATTATTCGTGATTTTCTCCTTGATGGCAGCTTTTACATCCTCAGGAGCAGCTGCACTTCAACCAGAGGCACGAATTTCTGACCCCACTGTTACCCTCACCTACCCACCCTACTATCTCAACCAACCCACTACATCAGACGCCCCGTACAGCTATGTGTCGCCATTGGTTAATGGCGAAATTCAACATGGGGAATATGCTCGCGCTTCCAAAATTACCTTCCCAACCTATAAAGGGATGGCAGAAGCCTATATTACCCAGGATGCAGCCAATCTCTATATCGCTTTTGACTCACTGGACACAGCCATGACCGGCGGCGGAGGGCCTGGCCCAGCCTTCCAGGTATTCATCGATTCACAGCACAACCATGGCAGCCTGCCTCAGACCGATGATTTTTTACTCACCATTACCAAGAGCGGCGCCCTGTCTGAAGCCCAGGGGGATGGAACAGGCTGGAGCAGCACGGCCATTGCGAAATGGTCCGCAGCCGCCCGGCTGACCTCCTGGGGCTGGCAGGCGGAATTCAGCATCCAACTTAACAAGTTCATTTATGCACCCACATCCACCTTCGGGCTGGCGCTGGCAGAAGTGTGGACGCCCTCCTGGCCGAAAGACTGGTATTGGCCTGCTGGAGCCCACTATATGGACCCATCTTCCTGGGGAACGCTGATGTCTTCCAGCAGTTGGTCTACCTTCTACTGGAAGCCTGGTCCCTGGCAGGATTATGCGCCATCGGGGGTACCGGACTTCGACCAGCGGGTCATGCCTTACTGGGGCATCGGCCCAACATGGACCTATTGCGGACCAGTAGCTGTGGCCAACTCACTGTGGTGGTTTGATTCAAAGTTTGAAACCCTGCCCGGCAGCCCACCCGGGATCACCGATACCTACCGGCTGGTGCAAAGCTATAACCCAACCTGGGACGATCATGATCCCAACACCGTGATTAATTTCGTCGATGATCTGGCGAATAATTATTTCATGACCAACGTAGGCCAACCAGGAACGAATATCCTGTCCATGTTCAATGGTTTACAGGCCTATCTCAAGGCGCACAGCCTGTGGGATGATTACACCACCACCCTGGTGCCGAGACCCAGCTTTGGCTGGGTGGCTGATGAGGTCAACCGCAGCGAGGATGTTGTACTGCTGTTGGGTTTCTATGAAACTGGGGCTGCAGCTCCCAAACGAGTTGGCGGGCATTATGTAACGGTTGCCGGCGTTGACCCTAATAATAAACTGATCGCTTTCAGCGACCCGATCATCGATCGCTTCGAGCTATACGGAGGCGCCGGCCGCAGCCTGGATGGCATTCTGATCCCCCATACCCCAAAGCCTGGTCATCCACCTTTCGTTCACCTGGACGCGGGCAATGTATCGCATGATATCTACCTGGCAGTTGATACGCAAACCCCGGGCGGCATCTGGGGGCCAGAAGCATACCCCTGGACAGAAGTACTGCCATCTATCCTGGGAGTCAACCCCCACCCTGAAATTCCAACCGAACCTTATACCGGAGGAGCAATTGAAGTTGAAGTTGAATATGCCCTGGCAGTCTCGCCTTTCCGCTGGAAGTCCAGCGGCTATTGGGACAATGCCAGCAGCGCCTGGCAGCCCTGGATCGATTACGCCCCCAGTGGGATGCCCGATTTCGATCAGAAGCAGGACAGTTGGTCTTCTCCTTTTGCGGTGAAATGGACATTCTGCGGGCCGGCGGCGGCAGCAAACTCGCTGTGGTGGTTCGACAGCAAGTTTGAGACCAAACCTGTACAACCGCCAGGGTTTTCGAACCAATATGGCCTGATTAACAGTTATGCCAGCATGCTTCCGCTCTGGGACGATCACGATCCGCTAAATGTTGATTCTGCAGCTACCCCCTGGCCGCCAGGCGGTGAGTTTGTTGAAGACCTGGCCACCCATTTTCAAACCAATGCTGTTGGAGCAGGCACGATTATCACCGACGTATATACCGGGCTGTATAGTTATCTACACCTGCATGAATATGACTTCGAATACAATGTGAAAAAAGTTAAGAAGCCTGAATTCTGGTGGATTGCTCGCCAGGTTGAACACAGCCATGATGTCATCTTGCTGCTTGGATTTTGGGCGCAGGATCCGACAGGCCTGTGGTATCGCATTGGGGGGCATTATGTAAATGTGGCGGGGGTGGATCGCCAGGGGGGGTATATCTCTTTTTCAGACCCCTGGTTTAACCGCATTGAGGCCAGCTGGCCAATTGCCGGGCTGATCCAGGCTGGCTGGCCCTGGTATACTGGCCGGGTTGCCAATGGGAGCCTGACGCCGCATATCCACCCAGGAGGTACCCCAGACACAATCCATAATGATGCAGGGAATGTCTCGCATGACATCTACCGGGTTGGCGCCTCATCCAGAGTCCCGCTCATGTGGATCCCGGCGCAGTATGTCACCTCACCAACTGAGATTACCAATTTTGAATATCAAAACGGGGGCGGTTCAGGTTATGTAGGAGGTACGGTATATGCAGAGGTAGAATGGGCAATTGTGGTTTCGCCGCACAGCCTGGTGCGGCTACCGCTGATATACCGCCCTATCACACCATAGTGTCTGATGGGAGGGAAGGCTGTGCTGCCTTCCCTCCCAATGATTAATATTCTGCCAGGCTGCCTGTACGGCGGGCGTGATTTTCGGCCTGGCGATATAACCAGGCGCCGATCACAGGCATCGCCAACCCAAAAACCGTGACAATACCGATTTCTACTTCAATTGGGGCCAGTTCGGGAAAGCCCGGCGGATAGCCCATCAGCGTTGACCGGAAAGCGTCTACGCTGTACGACAGTGGAATCCAACGGGCGACTGTCAATAGCGGTTCGGGCAGCACAAAAAAGGGGAAGAAGTTGGCGCACAAGATCATAAAGGCGAACTGGGCGAGAGCAGCTATCGTCTCTGCAGTGCCTTTCAGCCATAAAGTGAGCGCGGCAAAGGCAAAACCAACCCCAAAAGTACCGCAGAGCGATGCCACCAGAATAAATAAAGCCAGCAGGGGGTTTTCGAATGGCAGCCGGCCCAGGATCAGACCGAATATCAGCGCGCCGACAATGCTCAGCGCACCGGTCCAGATGAGCAAATTGGAGACCCGCGAAACCAGGCTGGCAAATTTACTCGCTGGGCTGAGATAAAGCTGGGGCTGTCCGAAAAGAAACGGACAGCCCCTTCACAAATTAAAG
>JAFGQI010000065.1 GCA_016935755.1 Anaerolineales bacterium | reverse complement strand
ATGTGGGGGGTTTAGGTTATTTCCCACTTGAAATCGGGCATCAAGTGGGAAATTAAAAATGGCCTTTCTTCTTTTCGGACAGCCCCTCTTTGAATAGGTTTTTTGATACTTTTTTTCTGCTGGATTATTCAAAATTCCAGGTATACTTATTTAGCGGATGCGCTCTCCCAGGCGGAAAGGATGACCATATTCTATGCCGCGCATATACGATAATATCAATCTTCACCTGCTGCCCGATTTGAAACAGGCCATTCAGGCGGCTTACCGGGCGGATTTCTGTGTGGGTTACTTTAACCTGCGCGGCTGGAAACAGCTAGGCCAATACCTGGATGCTTGGCCTGGGTGCGATGGGAAGTGTGTGCGGCTGCTGGTGGGGATGCAGCGCCCGCCCCAAGATGAAATCAGGGCTTTCTATCAAATAAATAAAGGCGATTTGTTACTAGACCCCGCGACAAAGACCCGTTTGATGAAACGCCTGGCTGAAGAATTTCGCGCTCAACTGACGATCGGCGCGCCTACCAATGAGGACGAAGCAGCTCTTCGACAGCTTGCCGCCCAAATTAAAACAGGAAAAGTAGTGGTTAAGCTATTCCTGCGCCATACACTGCACGCCAAGCTGTACCTGCTCTTCCGGGAAGACCGTTTCAATCCGATCATTGGCTACCTGGGCAGCAGCAATCTCACCATCGCTGGGTTGTCCGCACAGGGTGAGCTCAATGTGGATGTGCTGGATAGTGATGCCTGCCAGAAGTTATCTGCCTGGTTTGAAGATCGTTGGAATGACTCGGGCAGCATAGACATATCCAAAGAACTGGTGCGCATTATCGAAGAAAGCTGGGCGCGCGAAGTCCCCATCCCGCCTTATCACATTTACATCAAAATGGCTTATCACCTCTCTCAAGAGGCGCGGGCGGGGCTGAGTGAATTCCATGTGCCCAGGGATTTCGGCAACAAGCTGTTTGAGTTCCAGACCGCCGCGGTCAAGATTGCCGCCCATCACCTGAACCGGCGCGGTGGTGTGCTGATCGGTGATGTGGTCGGTTTGGGTAAAACGCTTATGGCAACCGCCTTAGCGCGTATCTTTGAAGATGACCAGGATTTAGAAACCTTAATTATCTGCCCCAAAAACCTGGTGCGCATGTGGGAGAGCTACCGGGAACAGTATCGTCTGCGTGGCCGCGTTCTTTCTAGCAGCCGTGTGCAGCAGGAACTTCCCAACCTTAAACGTTACCGGATCATCATTATCGATGAAAGCCACAACCTGCGCAATCGGGAGGGTAAGCGTTATCGCGCCATCCTGGATTACATCCAAAAGAATGAGAGCCGCTGCATCTTGCTCTCCGCCACACCCTATAACAAAACCTATCTGGATTTATCCAACCAACTGCGCCTGTTCGTTCCTGAGGATCATGAATTAAACATCCGTCCAGAACGCCTGCTGCGTGATCTGGGTGAAACCCAATTTATCCGCCAGCACCAATGCTCCCCGCGATCCCTGGCTGCTTTCGAGAAGAGCGAATATCCTGACGATTGGCGCGAGTTGATGCGACTCTACATGGTGCGCCGGACACGTAGCTTTATCATGCAAAACTATGCTGAAATTGACTCTGAGAACGGGCGAAAGTACCTGGTGATGGCGAATGGTAAGCGTTATTATTTTCCTACACGCCTGCCCAGGCGAGTTACTTTTGAGATCGACGAGACCGATCCGGATGACCAGTATGCTCGCTTATATGCCCCTGAAGTGGTAGGAGCAATTAACGACCTGAACTTGCCGCGTTATGGGCTGGGAAATTATCAATCATCTCAGCCAGCGAAACCACCAACGAAAGAAGAAAAAGAACTCTTGGCAAACCTCAGCCGGGCAGGCAAACGGCTGATGGGCTTCTGCCGCACCAACCTGTTCAAACGCCTGGAAAGCAGCGGGCAGGTATTTTTGGAGTCTATCGAGCGGCACATTTTACGCAACTACATTTTCCTTTATGCTATCGACAATAACCTGCCTCTATCCATCGGCACTCAGGATGCGGGCCTGTTGGATACCCGCCTAAACGATGAAGATACCGACCGGGTTGATTTTATTGATGACCTGAGTGAAGGCGAAGATGAACTGCCTGATGAGATGTTGCGTCAGGGGATCGAAGCGCCCATCTCGGGCAGCATGCGAAGCGAAACCGATTTCCAGGAGAGGGCCAGGCAGATATATCCCCTTTACCAGCGATCCTTCCGTTCGCGCTTCAAATGGCTTAGAGCCGATTTGTTTACAAACCAACTCAGGCGCGATCTGCTCCAGGATGCCCGCCTCCTGCTTGGAGTGCTGACACGCTGCGGCGAGTGGGATCCGAACCGGGATACCAAACTGAAAGCCTTAATTGATCTGGTTGGACGGGTTCATGCTCATGAAAAAGTAATTGTCTTTACCCAATTTGCCGACACCGTCCATTACCTGGAAAAACATTTTAGAAGGGCTGGGATTACCAGCATGGAGGCGGCCACCGGTGGGTCTGCCGACCCCACCAACCTGGCCTGGCGTTTCAGCCCGGTGAGCAATGATGTGCGAGAGCAGATTCGGCGCGAACAGGAATTGCGCGTTCTAATTGCTACGGATGTGCTTAGCGAAGGCCAGAACCTGCAGGATGGGTACATCGTAATCAACTACGACCTGCCCTGGGCAATCGTGCGGCTCATCCAGCGCGCCGGACGCGTCGACCGCATTGGGCAAGAAGCGGAGAATATCCTGTGCTACTCCTTCCTGCCTGCGGATGGCGTTGAGCGCATCATTCGCCTTAGAGCACGAGTGCGCCAGCGCCTGAAAGAAAACGCCGAGGTAGTTGGTACGGATGAGGCTTTCTTCGAAGATGACCAAAACGACCAGGTGGTGCTGGATTTGTATAACGAGAAGGCAGGCATCCTGGACGGAGATGAAGACGCTGAAGTCGACCTGGCCTCTTATGCCTACCAGATCTGGAAAAACGCTATCACCGCCAATCCTTCCCTGATCAAACTGATCCCCGATCTGCCCGATGTGGCCTATACCACCCGGGCGTATATCCCCGCTCCTGATCGACCGACGGGGGCGCTGGTGTATGCCCGCACAGGGGATGGCAACGACGCCCTGGCCTGGGTGAACGTCCACGGCGAAAGCGTCAGCGAGTCGCAGTATGAAATCTTGCGCGCCGCCGAATGCCAGCCAGATACCCCGGCCGTTGAACGCCAGGAAAACCACCACGACCTGGTGCGCAAAGGCGTGGAAGCGATCATGGTAGAAGAACGCGTCACCGGAGGCCAGCTTGGGAGGCCTTCGGGGGCGCACTTCCGCACCTATGAGCGGCTGAAACATTTTATTGAGAAGAATCGGGACACACTGTGGGTCACCCGTGAACTGGAGCTGGCGGTGAACGATATTTATACCTACCAGCTGCGGGAAGTAGCCAGGGATATCCTCAACCGGCAGCTGCGCAGCGGCATCGAAGATCAGAAGCTGGCAGAACTGGTCGTCTCACTGCGCGCCCAGGAGCGCCTGTGCATCATTGAGGACCGGTCGGCAGACCAGGAAAAAGAGCCCACCATCATCTGCTCGCTCGGGCTGAAGGAAACTTGAAATGATATTTGACCTGCCTCGCGCTCGCAAACTGTTGCAGAAATTCGACCTGCCGCGCCTGTTCATCGAAGAAATGGGCTGGAACAATCCACCTGCCGATCAGGTGATCGAGTTTCAGGGACAAACGCTCCACCTGAAAGCGATCGCTGAAAAGGCCGGTTTCGCGGTCTTCCTATGCCCGCCCCTGGCGGATGGACGCCTGCCGGATTACGCTGGTAGGCGCAAAATTGAAACCCTGCTGCGCCGGTTGGTGCATGAACATCTGATTATCTTCACCAACGCCGACCGCAGCCAGCAGAAGTGGCAGTGGGTGCGGCACGAAATAGGCAGGCCAGTGACCTCGCGCGAGTTCGATTACTACCAGGGACAGAGCGGCGAGGCGCTGCTCGAACGCCTGCAGAAGGCAGTTTTCACCCTGGAAGAAGAAGAGTCGCTCACCATCCTGGATACCACCAGCCGGGTGCGGGCAGCCTTCGATTTGGAGCGCGTGACCAAGCACTTTTACGATCGCTTCAAGAGCGAGCATGCCGCCTTCTTAAAGTTTTTGCAGGGCATCCCGGACGAGAACATGCAGCGCTGGTACGCCTCGGTGATGCTCAACCGGCTGATGTTCGTCTATTTCATCCAGAAGAAGGGCTTTCTGGATAACAACCCGGACTACTTGCGCGCCGGACTGGAAGAAAGCCAAAAGCGCGGCGCAGATCATTACTACCGCGACTTCCTCTGCCCGCTGTTCTTCGAAGGCTTCGCCAAAAAAGCTTCTGAGCGTTCGCCCGAGACCAACCGCCTGCTGGGCAGCGTGCCCTACCTGGACGGCGGCATCTTTCAGCGCCACCAGGTGGAGGAGCTTTACGGGCAGACCATCCAGGTTCCAGACGCCGCCTTTCAACATCTATACGATTTCTTCGATCAGTACCGCTGGCACCTGGACGAGCGCCCGCTGCGGGCAGATAACGAGATCAACCCGGATGTGCTGGGTTACATCTTCGAGAAATACATCAACCAGAAGCAGATGGGGGCTTATTACACCAAGGAAGACATCACCGAGTACATCAGCAAGTCCACCATCCTGCCCTATATCTTCGACCAGGCGCGCCGGCTGCACAAGGGGGCTTTCGAAGGCCCTGGATCGATCTGGGAATTACTGCTTGCCGACCCGGATCGCTATATCTACGAGCCAGTGCGGCGTGGGGCAGACCTGCCCCTGCCGGAGGAAATTGCTGCGGGGATTGAAGATGTCAGCCAGCGCGGCAGTTGGAACCGGCCCGCCCCATCGGATTACGCCCTGCCCACCGAAATCTGGCGCGAGGTGGTGGCGCGCCGCCAGCGTTATGCAGAAGTGCGCGCCCGGCTGGCGAACGGTGAAATCCGCGAGATCAACGACTTCATCACCTGCAACCTGGATATTATCCAGTTTGCCCAGGATGTGATCGAAAGCCTGCAGGACCCCGACGCTTTGCGGGCATTCAGAGATGCCACAGATTCTATAAAGGTTTTGGACCCCACCGTGGGCTCGGGGGCCTTCCTGTTTGCCGCTCTCAACATCCTCGAGCCGCTCTATGGGGCAATCTTAGAGCGCATGCAGCTCTTCCTGGATGAATTGGAGCAGTCCGGGCAGAAACATCGCCCGGAGAAATTCAAGGATTTCCGCGGCTACCTGGAGGAGATGGGCCGCCATCCGAACCCGCGCTATTTCATCCTAAAAAGAATCATTATTTTAAACTTATACGGCGTGGATATCATGGATGAAGCGGTAGAAATCTGCAAGCTGCGCCTGTTCCTCAAGCTGGTGGCGCAGGTGGAGCAAGTCGAGCAGATCGAGCCGCTGCCAGACATTGATTTCAACATCCGAGTGGGCAACACCTTGATTGGATTCAAAAACCGCGAAGAAGTGCGTAAAGCATTAACAAGCACGGGGAAACAAGAAAAACTTATCATAGCTGAAGAAGAATCAAGTATCCTATACCAAGTTGAAGAGAGAGTCGAACTCGCTAACATGGCCTATCAACGTTTCCGAAAAATGCAAACGGAAGATGGTATTGATTCATTGGTCTTGACAATAGCAAAATCTGAATTACGGAAGCGATTAAAAGATCTTAATGAGGAACTGAACCATGCTTTAGCCTTCCAATATTTGCAAATTCCAATTAGTGAAATAGACTACGAAAAATGGGTAAAAAATTTCCATCCTTTTCACTGGTTCGTTGATTTTTATGAAATAATAAATTCTGGGGGATTTGATGTAATTATTGGTAATCCCCCCTATGTTGAGTATAGCCAGGTACGAAAGGAATACACACTACACGGTTATAAAACATTAGCGACAGGGAATATATATGCATTTGTCATTGAACGATCGTACTCATTATTGAATAATAATGGTTTGTCAAGCATGATCGTTCAATTACCGATAATATGCACCGATCGAATGATACCTCTCCAAAAATTGTGCTTAGAGAGTAGCAAGTCAATCTGGTTTGCTTCGTTTGATGATCGACCAGCCAAGCTTTTTGAAGGATTGGAGCATATTAGGGCAACAATCTTTATCTCTCAAAAGTGTAAAAATAAGCATGTTAATGAGGTGTTCTCAACCACATACAATAGATGGTATTCAGAACAGCGCCCGTTCCTTTTTGAACAGCTTCAGTTTGAGAAAATACATCGTAATGATTTTATAGGAAGTATTCCGAAAATTGGCTCTCATTTATCTGTATTAATCCTTTATAGATTAAAGTCCTACAATCAATTGGGTTTTTATCTACTGAAAATGGTGTTTCGATATATTTTCATAACGCGCCACAATATTGGATTAGAGCTATGAATTTCGCTCCTTACTTTTGGAATGAAAGAGAAGGGCAACAAGTATCTACACATGTCAAGCGCCTTTGTTTATCTAGTGATGAAAATGCGCTTGCAATTGTCGCCATACTAAATAGCTCATTGTTCTATTGGTGGTTTATTCTTCTTTCAGATTGTCGTGATCTTAATATGAGAGAAATCAAGTTTTTCCCTGTAGGATTGCATCAGATGACTTTGGAACATAAGCAGATGCTTGGAGAATTAGCGATCATGCTTATGGCAGATATGAAAAGCCATGCAAAACGTAAGGAGGCTTTTTATAAAACAACCGGACAGGTTCGGTATGATGAGTTTTATCCAAGATATTCCAAGTCAATCATCGATCGAATTGATGAAGTACTCTCTTCACATTACGGTTTGACCAAGGAAGAAACAGATTTTATTGTCAATTATGATATCAAATATCGACTAGGCAACAACGCTGAAGAATTCGATAACAATTAATATTTATGGCATTGACTATTGCTTTACGAGTGTTACCAACAAACCAGTTGCCAACGAAGTTGCTTTCTCGGTTTGAGCCACCTCTTCCTTTTACTTACATAGGTAATAGAAAACTATTAAGTCTTTCCTCAACAGCTCTATTATGTTCACTCAAATATACAGGAGAATCTGTTCTAAATGCTTACGATATCGCAGTCAACCTGCGAGAGAAAAAAACTCCGGTGATTGGCGGGTTTCATTCTCCGGTGGAAAAGGATATGTTGCGCGTTTTGTGGCGCGGCTCGCAGCCCATCACCATTGTCCTGGCGCGCAGCCTGGAAAATATGCGCCTGCCCAGGGCTTACCGCCAGCCTCTGGAAGAAGGCCGCCTGCTGCTGCTCTCCCCCTTTGCTGAAGGCCGCCCGCGGCCCACAAAAGAGATGTCTGCCTATCGCAACCTGGTGGTGGGCGCGCTGGCAGAGAAAATTCTGATCATCCACGCCTCGCCGGGCGGGATGCTGGAAGCGCAGTGCGCTCAATTTTTGGAGTGGGGCAAGCCAGTCTACACCCTGGCGCATGAGGCGAATGCCAGGCTGATCGAGCAAGGCGTCAAACCCATCTGTAGTCTTAATGACCTATGAAATATCCCGCTTGCCTCCACCCCCAAATCAGCTATCCTCCATCCGCATAGCATTGAACCTGACACCTAAACACTTAAACACCTGACACTTAAACACTTCCCCCCTCCCACTTCCCCTCCACCCCCATTTTTGCTATAATCAACCTGTTCCCCGCATCCGCCCCCAACCGCCAAAGGAGGATCGCATGCGCACAAATTTCTGCCAAGCAGCCCACCTGGCCCTGCTGATTCTGCTCATCCTGGCCCTGCCCGCCTCCAACGGGCTGGCCGCCAGCGCCCCCGCCGTCGTTGAATTCAACATCGAAGCCCTCACCACCGAGGTGCGCAAACCCACCCTCGCCTACGACAACCAGTCCGATTTCTTCCTGGTCGCCTGGGGCGACCAGAACGGCTACATCTTCGGCCGCACTGTCACCTGGCCCAAGATCGTCTCCGGCTACCTGGACATCGGCACCCAGACCACCGACGACCGCGCCAACCCCGACCTGGCCTTC
This sequence comes from Anaerolineales bacterium, assembly GCA_016935755.1. Classification (GTDB taxonomy): domain Bacteria; phylum Chloroflexota; class Anaerolineae; order Anaerolineales; family UBA4823; genus JAFGQI01. The sequence goes on along the minus strand of JAFGQI010000065.1, from coordinate 17,501 downwards.
AACACCACCGACAAATACTTCCTGGGCGTGTGGGAGCAGTACAAGGCGGGCATCGACTCGCACACCATCTACGGGCGCAAATACCACCCCGACCAGTCGCTGGGCGATGAGTTCAACCTGCTCACCGCCACCCCGCTGGCCAAGGGCCTCTACCATCCCGCCGTGGCCTACTCCTCCACCTCGAACAAATTCCTGGCGGTGTGGGAGTGCCATGTGGGTGACCTGCGCAGCATCGAAGGCTCCTTCATCCCCGGTAGTGGCGCCATGACGCCCAACTTCGTCCTGGCCCAGGGCGACGCCTCCTGGAGCTACTACACCCCCGACGTGGCCTACCTGGCCAGCAACGACCAGTTCCTGGTGGTCTGGATGCAGGAAGACCGCGGCACCGGTCACACCTTCATCTCCGCCCGGCGCATCGCCGCCGATGGCACCATCCTGGACGTCAACTCGATGCTCATCGCCGCCCAGCCGCTGGACGAGCTCAACCCGGCGGTGGCTGCTCTGCCCCTCTACCCCGGCATGGGCGGATACGCCGTGATCTGGGAATATGACTTCGACCCCGCCGACCATGATATCTACGCCGCCCTGGTCTCCTGGGATGGCGTGGTTAGCCCCTACTTCGGCGTGCACACCGATGGGAACACCCAATACCACCCCGCCATCGCTAGCGACCGCGACAGCGACACCTACCTGGCGGTGTGGGGCTCCAAGTACCCCGGCATGGCCAACTATGGCATCTATGGGCAGGCTATCTCCGTCAGCGGCGTTCTGCTCGGCATGCGCCAGGTGATCGGCGGGCTGGCTGCCAGCCGTCCCGCTGTGGCCGGCCTGGGTGGGGGAGGCTACCTGGTGGCCTACGAAGAACTGCCCTTCTTCGGCAACCTGGACATCTGGGGCCGCTACTGGGGCAATAATTTGTTTGTCCCCACCCTGCGGCGCTAGCCCGCCCATCGAACCCCATCGACCCTGTGGGCTTCCCCAATCCTTAGGGTCGAATTTTGCAGATGGTTTATAATAAGGACAGGTTCTGCTGATCGAATATCAGCACACCTGACCGGACAGTGCCGCCCACTGCCTGCACCGGACCCCTTCTGAGAAAGCCAATTGCATATAGGAGCTGCATCCATGATAGCCAAAAAAGTTCTGCCTCCCCTCGCTCGTTTGTTGACCGTCCTGGCGCTCATGCTATCTCTTCTGCCAGCCAATGTGTCAGCTAGCTTTACCGAATCTCCCCCTGTACATCTGGCATCTTTCACCGGTCAGTTCATCAATGGCCCCCACTCTCCGTCTATTTCCATAGACAGCGCTTCTTATGCTGCTTCCTTTGTGGTGAATCCTGGCGATTTTCATCCTGCTGCCGTGATCGAGAAAGTAACCCTGTGGATCAATTTCGCAAAAGTCGGCGGGAGTGACTGCCCCGGCATGGGTACAGGCGACGATTGGGCGGAAGAGATCAGTTTTACCCTTCAGGCCCCAGACGGCACATCGGTCCCTCTGGTGTCCCAAAACGATTACCTGTATAGCAACCCGGCGGTGGGTTATGTGGAGGTGCTCTTCGATGACGACGGCCCTTACAGCGTCGTTGGGCGGCAGATCAGCAGCGGCACCTTTAAATCCAGATCCGGTCAGATGCATCTCTTCAATGGACTGAATCCGGTAGGAGAATGGTTCCTGGTGCTGCAAGACTCATTCTTTCAAGATCCACTTTGTTACGTCGAGGGGAGGTTGAATATCACCGTAAGCGATGTGGTCGACCTGGGCATCCAGAAGACGGTCGCGCCGGTTGTTGGAATCGCTGGGCAGGAGCTGCTCTACACCGTGACCGCCTGGAACAGCGGACCTGATCCTGCCAGCAATGTGGTGGTCACCGATGTGCTGCCCGCCGGGCTGATCTTCATGGGCGCTACCCTGCCCTGCACCGAATTTGCTGGCACACTCACCTGCTCGATAGGAGACCTGGCGGTGGGCGAGACGCGCAGCTTCACCATCAAGGCCCTGGTCGATCCCGGGCTGGTCTCGGACCAGATCATCCCCACCCTGGCGATCACCAACCAGGTTTCGATTGCTGCTCCAGGAATATCAGAGACAAACCCGGACGACAACAGCTTCTCGCTCACCAGCCTGGTGCAGGATTCCGCCGACCTGCTGGCGACCCAGATCATGGAGCCGGAGGATACCGTCCTGGCCGGTCAGACCATGACCATGACCGTCTTCGTGGACAACCTGGGGCCTTCCTTCGCCCGCAATGTGCGCTTCCAGTCCAGCGCGCTCTCCTCCGGCGACTTTGAAGCGGTCGCCATCCTGGACGATCCCGCTCGCAGCGACTCCTGCACGGTTTCCCCCGCCATCGGCGTCCAGACCGAGACCTCCACGATCACCTGCAGCCTGCTGGAGCCGCTGGAGCCGCAGGGCGTCAGCGGACCGGTGAGCAGCACCGGGCGCTACACGGTCAAGATTATCCTGAGGAGCCGAAACGCCCCGGATATCTCCGCCGTGACGGAGGTGTTCACCTACGAGGACAGCGCAACCGGCTATCCCGGCACGCCAGACCCCGAACTGAGCAACAACCAGGCGCAGGGCTTCACCTCCATCCTGGCGACGGCCGACCTGCAGGCCTTCTCGGTCTTTGGCGCCGAGGTGCAGGTGAACGGGCTGCCGGGCAAGATCCTGGACACCAACAGCTTGCCTGCCATGCCGGACCCCACCTGCTGCAACTTCGGCGGCACCACGGTCACCCCCGGGCGGCGCATCCAGTGGGATACCAGCACGCTCAATAATGGTCCTTCCACCGCTCAGAATGTGAAGATCGAGGTGCTGCTGCCCTACGGCGCTGCCGTGATCGAGAACACGCTCACTGGCGCCCCCAACCCTGGCCTGGTTCCAGGGCGCTGCACCACCGAACCGGAGGGCGAGCTGCGCCGCAAGGTAGTCTGCGAATACGGCAGCCTGAACAGCGGTCAGCAGGCCGCCCTGCGCTTCCAGGCGCTGGTTGATCCTGGGCTGCCGCAGGGCACGCAGCTCTCGTTTGACAGCCGCGCTACCTCGCAGACCTTTGACCTCAACCTGAGCAACAACCTCACTTCCATCCAGTTCGACGCCCAGCCCTGGGCCGACCTGAGCGTGCAGAAGTACGGCAATCCCAACCCCATTCCCGCCGGGACGGCTACCAGCTATGATATCCTGGTCAACCACAAGGGACCCTCCACTGCGGTGGACGCTCTGCTCACCGATGTCCTGCCTGTGGGCATGACGCCCCTGAATGCGCAGATCGTCAGCGGCGGCTTGCCCGGATCGGCCTGCCTGCTGCGCACTGGCGATCCGGCTCTGCAGGACTCTGTATATTGTGATCTGGGCGATCTGCCGCCGGGCAGCCAGGTGCACGTGGTGGTCAGCGCCTGGGTGAAACCGGGCGCGGCTGCGGGGACAGTCACCAACACCGCCTGGGTGACTGCGGATGTCGCTGAGCCTTATCCCAGCGATAACAGCGCCAGCGTCGATACGACGATCAGCCCATCTGCTGATCTGCGCCTGGCCAAGTCTGCCGACCCGATCAAGGTCTTCCCCGGCCAGCAGGTCAAGTTCAGCCTGCTGGTGGAGAACGCCGGGCCATCCAGCGCCCAGGATGTGGCGGTGACCGACCTGCTGCCCGCCGGGATGACCTACGAGACCAGCAGCTTCTCGCCTTTTGCCTCTCCGCAGGCGTCCAGCGCCAACAAGGATCGTTGGAGTCCGGCGCTGCCGGCTGGCGCTGCACCGCAGGCGGCCTGCGGGCTGGTATCCTCAGATCCGGATGTGGTCACCTGCTCCATCGGCGACCTGCAGCCGGGCGAGAAGCGCCTGGTCTCCATCTGGGCACGCGTTTCGCCGGATGTGCTGCCTGGCACGACCCTGGTCAACAGCGCTGAAGCGCTGGGCAGCACCCCCGACCCCGACCCAGCCAATAACAGCGATTATGTCGAGGTCTTCGTCCAGGGCGTTGACCTGGCGCTGAGCAAGACCGCCACCGGCCAGGTGGCTGACGGCGTGCTGGTGACCCGCCCGGACGAAGTGTCCTACGGCTTCAATCTGACCTACGAAATCCAGGTCGCCAACCTGGGCGGGCTGCCAGCCCTGAACGTGGTGCTGAAGGACTTCCTGCCCGGTGGGGTGACCCTGGTGAGCCTCGCCCCCAGCCAGGGGGTGTGCCTGAACGGCGTCCCGGGCAACCCGGCCCATCCGACCACCTGCAACCTGGGCAGCCTGCAGGGCGGGGCGACCGCCACGGTGGTGATCGTGGTTAACATCCCGCAGAGCACCCCGGCAGGCACAACCCTGTACAACTATGCCACCCTGGACAGCGATTCGAATGATATGAACAACCTGAACGATGTCGCTGCCAACACCTCCACGGTGGTGGCGGCTGACTTCCGCATCTATCTTGGCTATCTGGCGAGTTCGGTGGAGTAAACCGCGCCATATCAAAACCCCTGGGGTTGAAGCGGTGTTCTTCACCGCCAAGACCCCAGGGGTTTTTTGATCCTCTTGCTACCGCTGCACCAGCGGCAGGAAGATGATTCTCGGCAGCATGTACATCTCCTTCACCATCTCGACGATGGAGCCGGAGCCGTCGAAGTAGCCGCTGTTGTAGTAACCGCGCGCCCGCACCCAGAAATTCTGCCCCTGGGGCAGCGTCAGCCCGCTCAGCTCCCAACCGCCGCTGACCCGCGTGCCTGTCCCCAGCATGCTGTAGTTCAGCCCATCGGTAGACGCCTCGAAGGTCATCCAGGCCACCTCCGGCCCAGAGCCGCTGCGCAGCCAAGTCAGCTTCCAGCCGTGTGAGACATCATCGAAGGCGGCGCTCAGAGACTGCAGGGCGGCCGCATCTGCCGAGAGCCGCCCGATGAAATTGCGCGGCTGCCCGCCCAGGGTGGTGAATCCACCCCCAACCGCGATCTTCCCATCCGGCTGCACCGCCAGACCGTAAACAGAGCTGTCCGCTCCGGGGTTGAAGCCCGTGTCCAGCCCGCCGCTGGAATCCAGGCGTCCGAGGTTGCTGCGCGCCGACCCGCCCAGGGTGGAGAAGAGGCCGCCGACCACGATCTTGCCATCCGTTTGCAGCGCCAGGGTGATGACCGGTTGGTCTGCCCCCGGGTTGAACCCCGCATCCAGAGAGCCGTCAGAGTTCAGCCGCCCGATGTAGCCGCGGCCAGTCGAATTCAGCTCTGTGAACGCGCCGCCCACCACGATCTTGCCGTCTGGTTGCAGCGCCATCGCCCAGACTATGCTGTTCGCTGCGGGGGTGAAGCCGGAATCGTGACTGCCGTTCGCGTTCAACCGGCCGATGAAGTGATGCGTCGACCCGCCCAGGGTGGTGAAGTTTCCCGCTGCCAGGATCTTGCCATCTGGCTGCACCAGCAGGGTGTAGACGGTGCCGCTTGCCCCCGGGTTGAAGCCTGTATCCAGGCTGCCATCCGCGTTCAGCCTGGCGATGTTATTGCGCGTCTCCCCGCCCAGGGTGTTGAAGTTGCCGCCCACCAGAATCTTGCCGTCCGGCTGCAGCGCCAGGGTGTAGAGCATGCCGCTTGAGGTGATGTCGAAAGCAGCTTCCAGGCTGCCATCCGGATTCAGGCGCCCGATGTAGGTACGGGCAGTCCCATTCAGGGTGGTGAACTGGCCGCCGACCAGGATCTTGCCGTCCGGCTGCACCGCCAGGGTCTGCACGGAGTTACCCGCGCTGGCGGTGAAAGCCGCCTCCGGGCTGCCATCCGGTTTCAGCCGCCCAATGCGCTCGTGCGTCGCCCCGCCCAGGGTGGTAAACTGGCCTCCAGCCACGAGCTTGCCATCCGGCTGCAGCGCTATCGTCTGCACCGTCTGGTTTGCCCCAGGGTTCAAGGTCGCGTCTGGGCTGCCATCCGGATACAGCCGCCCGATGTTTTGGCGCGCCTGCCCACCCAGGGTGGTGAATAAGCCGCTGACCAGGATGCCGCCGTCGGACTGCACAAAGAACCTGAATACGCTGTTATTCGCGCCGGGGTTGAAGCCAACGTCCAGGCTGCCATCCGGGTTGAGCCGGCCGATGTGGCTGCGCGCTCCGCCGGCCAGGTTGGCGAAGTCGCCGCCCACCAGGATCTTGCCATCAGCCTGCACAGCGATCCCATAGACGGGACCGTCAGGGGCGGGATTGAAGCTGGCATCCAGGCTGCCATTCGGGTTCAGCCGTCCGATGCGGTTGCGCGCCGCTCCCCCCAGGGAGGTGAAGCCGCCGCTGACCAGGATTTTCCCGTCCGGCTGCAGGGCCAGTTTGGAGACAGAATTGTTCGCCCCGGGGGCGAAACCTGGATCCGCGCTTCCGTCGGGGTTCAGCCGGGCGATATACGGGCGGGCATAGGCGCCCACGTCGTTGAAATCGCCCCCAATTACGATCTTGCCGTCCGGCTGCAGCGCCATGATGATGACGTTGCCATCCGGAAGGGAGCTGAAGCTGGCGTCCAGGGTGCCATCCGGGTTCAGCCGGACGATATTCGGGCGGGCTGCCCCCCCGACATTATCAAACTGGCCCGCCGCCAGGATTTTGCCATCCGGTTGCAGAACGATATCGAAGACCCACTGATCGACCTGCGGGGTGAAGGCCGCATCCAGGCTGCCATCCGAGTTCAGCCGGCCCAGGTAGCTGATCGCCCCTCCGCCCAGGCTGGTGAAGCTGCCCCCGATCAGGATCTTGCCATCGGGCTGTTCGACGATATCGAAAACGCCCGATGTGGCCATGGTTGGTGAAGTGAAGCCTGCATCCCGGGTTCCATCGATGTTCAGCCGCCCGATGGAGTTGCACATTGCGCCGCCCAGCTGGGTGATGTTGCCCCCGATCAGGAGCTTGCCATCCGACTGCTGCGCCAGGGCGAAGACCTGGCTGTTGGCGCCCGGGTTGAAGCCATCATCCACCGATGGGGCGGCTGTGGGCTGCGCCGCAGCGGGCGACAGCGGCGCGCCTGCCAGCAGCATGGCGATCAGCCCAACGCCCAGCAGGCGGAACAGAGCGTAGATTTTTTGGTTTGTGACCATGATATATCTCCATATTGTTTGTTGAAGACGATTTTTTGATCATCCCCAGGCCGCCAGTGAACTGGCCGGGCTGATGATCATTTGGGGGAAATTGCAGATTGACCTATGATTAGTTTACATTGGGTTTTAGGTAGTGTCAATACTTATCCGGGCGCGATGCGGCGGCTGAAGTCGCGACAGCAAACGTGCGGAGATTGCCAGGTGCAACGCACTTTTCAAGTGCATCGCACCTTACGAAGCCTGCCTGCACAGGCTGGGCAGCCATAGGGCGCGTTGAGATCTATTCACCACAGAGTACACAGAGAGCACAGAGATTTTAACACTTACATGCGGGTCAGAAAATCTGCCGGGCGCAGGATGGTGTAGATGATGGTAAAGCGCCCATCACGCAGCAGCCGCAGCACCACCCCGGTCGTGCCCTGCCGGTGGATCAGCGCGCTCACCAGCACGCCGGTGTCCACTACCGCCCGCATGAGCTACCTCCGCCGGGCAGCGCGCATGTCGTCAGCGATTTCTTCATCGCCGCAAACCGCGGGTCAGCACCAGCGGGGTGCGCTTGCGCACCACCAGGTCGAAAAACTGGCGGAAGCGGCGCTGCAGTTCGGTCACACCGACAATTTGCTGCACGGGAGGCTCCTTTCTATGTATTCCAGCATGAATTTTGCGTAGATTGGCTGCTGGTGCGATGATCATTTATTAACCACATAGACCACTAAGGGCACGAAGAGAGGCCGAGGGCTGATATTCGCCAAACTGCCTTGCCAGTTGCCTGTTATCAGAGTATGATACAGAGGCCTCACCACTATCATCTAACATTCGGTTTCATCGAGGGAGAGCCTGGTTATGCCAGCCAAAAAGAAGAAAACGGATTACAGGACCAACGGGCAAAACAACATCACTGACGTGATCAAAGAACTCTGGCAGGCGGCGGTGAACCTGCGTGGTTCAATCGAACCAGCGGATTATAAGCGCTATGTCCTGCCGATCATCTTCCTACGCTTCCTATCTCTACGCTACGAGAAGCGCCGGGCTGAACTGACCCGCATGATCAAGGAGCCGCAGAGCGATTATTACCAGCTAGAATATGCGCTGGAAGACCCGGACGAATACCGCCAGGTGGGGGCCTTCATCCTACCGCCCGAAGCGCGCTGGGAGCATATCCGCCGTTACGCCCAGGCCGATGACATCAAGGTGCGCCTGGACAACGCCCTGGAACTGCTGGAAAACACCTACCCCGACCGCCTCCGTGGCCTGCTGCCGCGCCTGTATGCGGGCTCAAACCTGGGGCGTGAAAATGTCACCGGGCTGATCAACCTGTTTTCCAAGGATATCTTCGAGCAGGATTACGCTGGGGAAGACCTGATCGGGCGGGTGTACGAGTATTTCATCGGCGAGTTTGCCTCCTCGGAAGGCAAGCGCGGCGGCGAATACTTCACCCCCTCCAGCATCGTGCGCCTGCTGGTCGCCATGCTCGAACCGACCGAAGGCCAGGTCTTCGACCCGTGCTGCGGCTCGGGTGGCATGTTCGTGCAGTCGGATATCTTCACCCGCCACAGCGGGAAGCTGTCGTTTTTCGGGCAGGAGAGCAAGGATTTCACCTACCGGCTGTGCCGGATGAACCTGTTCATCCACGGCCTGGACGCCAATATTCGATTGGGCAACTCATATACCGATGATCATCACGCCAGCCTGCGAGCCAGGTACCTGCTGGCGAACCCGCCTTTCAACGATGGTTCGAAAGGGGAGGACGGTTGGGGCGCAGACCGCATCGCCAACGACGACCCGCGCCTGCTGATCAACGGGCAGAAGATGCCGCTGGCGGCGCGCAACGCCAACACCATGTGGATGCTGCACTTCCTCCACCACCTGGACGAGCTGGGCACGGCCGGGTTTGTGATGGCGACCGGCGAACTGAGCAGCAGCGAGCTGGCCCGCCTGGAAGTGCGGAAAGCCCTGATAGAGCAGGGTTACGTGGACTGCATCGTGCAGCTTTCCGGACAGCTCTTTGCCAATACGCAGATTCCCTGTGGGCTGTGGTTTTTATCCAAGAACCGGGATGGCCGCGGCGACTGCCGCCCGCGCAAAGATGAAATCCTGTTCATCGATGGGCGAAAATTAGGCAGTTTGATCCCTGGCTCGCGTAAACAGAAGGAGCTTTCAGATGATGAGCTTGAACAAATTGTAGCAGTTTACCGCCAGTTTAAGCATTCGGGTGCCCCGGAGACGGTAGCTGGTTTCTGCAGAGTAGCCCCACTCGATGAAATACGCAACAAGAACCGGTATTCTCTTTCGCCAGGGCGTTATGTTGGTTCTAGCGATGCCGATGAAGATAATGATGAACCCTTTGATGAAATAATGCTACGTTTGGTAAACGAGTTAAAAACTCAATTTGACCAGTCTGTAGAACTCGAAAAGCTCATTTGTTCTCAACTTATGGAGGTGGGGTTTGGGAAGTGAATGGAAAACCACAACCATTGGCGAACAAGTGACTTTACAGAGAGGTATTGACATTACCAAGGTTCAACAACGCCCTGGGAAAATCCCAGTTGTTTCCTCTGGTGGTATTTCGAGTTACCATGACACAGCATATGCAAAAGCACCGGGTGTTGTTCTAGGTCGAAAAGGTACTATTGGCACAGTATTTTATATTCAAGATGATTACTGGCCGCATGACACATCACTCTGGGTCCGTGACTTTCACGGAAATAACCCTCGCTTTGTTTATTATTTTTTTAAATCAATTTCGCAAGATTTGGCATCTTTGGATGTTGGTACCGCAAACCCCGCATTAAACCGTAATCATGTTCACCCGATTGCCGTTCAATGGCCAGAACTATCTGATCAACATGCCATCGCCCGCATCCTCGGCGCGCTGGACGACAAGATCGAGCTCAACCGGCGCATGAACCGCACCCTGGAAGAAATGGCCCAGGCGATCTTCAAGTCCTGGTTCGTGGATTTCGACCCGGTGGTGGCCCGGTCGCAAGGGCGGCAGCCGTATGGGATGAGCGCCGAGACGGCGGAGTTGTTTCCGACTGTTCTACATTCTGAAGAGGAAGGAATTATCCCTGATGGCTGGCGGATAGGTACGGTACATGAAGTATTCGATTTGACGATGGGGCAATCCCCACCGGGTAAAACTTATAACGAGGCTGGCGATGGTATCGCCTTTTATCAGGGGCGCACTGATTTTGGTCTCCGTTATCCAACGCCGAGAGTATATTGTACAGCACCTACTCGATATGCAAATACTGGTGATACCCTTATCAGCGTGCGTGCGCCAGTAGGTGATATAAATATGGCGCTTGAAAAATGTTCGATTGGACGTGGGCTTGCGACAATCCGTCATAAATTAGGACATAGGTCATACACCTACTATTCCATGCGATTTCTACGAAGTGAATTTGATGTGTTTGAGGGGGAAGGAACGTTGTTTGGTTCAATTAGCGGTGAAGGTTTCAGAAATATTAAAATTATTATTCCACCCCCTGAAGTGATTAATGAATTTGAAAACCGCAGCTATCCTATCGACCAAAGTATTGAGAACAATGAACGGCAATCGGCAACCCTTGCATCCATCCGTGATGCACTCTTGCCCAAACTGCTATCCGGCCAGCTGCGGGTGAGGAATGTTGATCAGTACATAGAGCAATCACTATGATTGACCCCGTGACCATCGCAGAGCAATTGCTTTTCAGCACCGTCCAGATGAAAATACAGTATGGCAGGTATGCATCGGGCTCTGGTACCGGGTTCTTTTTTATTCACACAACGGGTGATCACCAACGATTACCATTGCTTATCACCAACAATCATGTTGTAAAAGGTTCTACGTCTGGGACATTGTGTTTGCATGAGGCAGAATTGATCGATGAAGTACCAAAACCATCGGACCAGTTTTTTCCTGTAGTATTTGGTAATTTTTCGGAATACTGGATACCTCATCCAGATCAAAAGATTGATTTGTGCGCTATGCCCATTCAGCCACTTCTAGATGGATTACAGCATTTTGGTCGGGCGGTATATTATAACTATATTGATCAAAGCTTTATCCTGTCTGATTCTGATCTACAGGGATTAAGCGCTGTAGAGGATATCCTGATGATTGGATATCCCATCGGTTTCAGCGATGAGGTCAATAACCTGCCAATATTTCGTCGCGGCATAACTGCCAGCCACCCGGCTATTAATTTCAAGGGTAGAAGCGAAGGTGTCATTGATGCGGCGTGCTTTCCAGGCTCTTCTGGTTCTCCTGTTATGCTCGTGAATGAGGGTTTCTATAAAACAAAAACAGAGACTAGGGTAGGAAATAGAGCTGCTCTGCTTGGTGTGCTTTATGGCGGGCCTCAATGGTCAGCGGAAGGCTTTATCGTGCAAGAGATTCCAACGCGCATTAGCAGAAATATCAGTCATACCCGGGTAATGATTAATCTTGGCTACTACATTAAAGCCAAGGAAATTCTGACGTTAGGAGAGCATGTAACAATGACTCTTCGATCCAGAGACGAGAAATTATGGACGACGAAATTCAACCCTCCCGCCCCCCTCCCAACTGGAACGGACAGAACCGTCCCATCGAGCATGTCTTATATAAAGGTAAATCCTACTGGATGATACCGTTAATGGAATGCTTTTTAGAATACGACGAGGATACGATCACTGATCTGCTGCCCTCGCCGCGTTCCTATGGATGGGATAGTGATTTAATGAACGATATGGCGTGGGCGCATAATGCATATAAGGTTATTTTTTTCGAACCCGATTTCGAGCGTTATGGTTGTATTCCCTCCTGGTTCCCCACGACTGACAGCCATCAGCGGAAGCTCTCGCCGCAGGGGCAGGTGGATCGCTTTATCTATCTTGTCGAACGCGCCTATGGTGGTTTTCTGGGCGATCACCAGGATGTCTCACCCGAGGGGTTGGCGGAGGCGATCCTGGAGATTTATAACAATATGGGCGAATTCCTGGACGATGAGGAGGCGATGATCGCCTGGGAACTGTTAGGGGAGACAAATGTTTCGGATGAAAAAGAGTGAGGGCTAGAAATGTCTCAGCATGGCACCGAGACCGAATTTGAACTGACTACTCTCAAACGTCTGGAAGCCCTGGGCTATCAGCCGATTTTTGGTATGGAGCTCTCGCGCCCGCGTGGCCAGGTTGTGCTTGTAGATGAACTGAAAGCCTGGCTTGCCAAACGCTACCCCGACCTGCCCGAGCCTGCCCTGGAAACTGCGCTGCATACCATCACCCGTCCAGACGGCGTGGACACCCTGCGCCGCAACCTGGCCTTCCACCAGCTGCTTACCCGCGGCTTCGATCTGAAAATTGAGCGTCCCGATGGCCGGGTGGATTACCAGCACATCTACCCGATTGATTGGGAGCATCCCAGCGAGAACGAGTTCTGGGCGGTTAACCAGTTCCCGGTGCACGGGCAGAACGACCGCCGCCCGGATATCGTTATCTTCATCAACGGCCTGCCGCTGGTGGTGTTTGAACTGAAGAACCCATATGATGAAAAGCCGACCGTCGAGAAGGCGCATAACCAGATCCAGCATTACATCCACGATATCTCCCAACTGTTCGATTTCAATGCTTTTGTGGTTGTCTCGGATGGCGTGACCACCCTGCACGGCGTCTGGACAGCCGGGGAGGAATGGTACAGCCCGTGGAAATCCATTGATGGGTTTGAGATCGAGCCGAACACCACAGGCAGCATGAAAACCCTGCTGGAGGGCCTCTTCCCCAAGGAGCGCCTGCTGCAGTATATCCGGGACTTCCTGGTTTTCGAGGTGGTCAACGAGAAGATCACCAAGAAAGGGGCGCGCTACCACCAGTTCTTCGCCGCCCGCCTGGCGGCCCAGAAAGTGCTGGAAACCTACGCCGGACTGCGCCAGAACCCCTCCGCCGACCGGCGGGTAGGGGTCATCTGGCATACCACCGGCTCGGGCAAGTCGCTTTCCATGGCCTTCCTGGTGGGCATCCTGCGCCGCCGGCCCGAATTGGACAACCCCATCTTTGTCATCGAGGTAGATCGCAACGACCTGGATGAGCAGCTGCACGACCAGTTCCTGGCGGCGCGCCAGTTGGTTGGAGATGTCCGGCAGGCCCAAAGCATTGCTGACCTGCGCAGCCTATTGCAGACGGCGGGCGGTGAAATCATTTTTACCACGATTGAGAAATTCAGCCTGACGGATGAGGAGAGAAGCCATCCCAGGCTGAACCCTCGCTCAAATGTCATTTTAATTGCCGACGAAGCGCACCGCTCGCAGTATGGCTTCAAGGGAGGGTATGCCCGCTTCCTGGCAGACGCCCTGCCCAATGCCATGCGCCTGGGTTTCACTGGCACGCCGGTCAGCCTGCACGGGGCGGATACCGTCCAGGTATTTGGCGACCTGATTCATACCTACGACATCTACCAATCTCAGCAAGACAAGGCTACCGTGCCGATCTACTACGAGCCGCGGCAGATTGGTCAGCACCTTAGCAAGCAAGATATCGAAACCCTGTTCCTGCAAATCACCGCGGGTAAAAATGCACAGGAAGTCAACCAGCGAATTGGCCGCTGGGCGGCGCTGGCGGCGGCAGCGCGCGCCTCGGGCCGCATGAAGGTATTGGCGCGAGACCTGCTGACACATTACCTGACCCGCTTGGCTACGCTGAACGGCAAAGCGATGATCGTCTGCATGGAGCGCGAGAACTGTGTGCGCATGTATGAGGCGCTGACAGCCTTGCCGGATTGCCCGGAAATTAAGATCGTGATGACTGGCGATCTGAATGTTGATCCTCCAGAATGGAGCCAGACGGGCTACCTGACGACCAAAGCCAACCGCGAGGCGATCAAGCAGCGCATGATCAATCCAGATGACCCGCTGAAGATGGTCATTGTCTGCGACATGTGGCTCACCGGGACGGATATCCCCTGCCTGCATACCCTGTACGTGGACAAACCGATGGAAGGCCACAACATGATCCAGGCTGTCTCGCGGGTGAACCGGGTCTTTCGTGATAAACCGCATGGGCTGGTGGTGGATTATATTGGCATTGGGGATGCGCTGCGTGAAGCAACCAGCGCATATACAAGCTCCGGCGGGGAGGGCGATGTTGCCGGGGAGATCGACAAAAAGGCCAGGCCTCTGTTTTTCCAGGCTCTCCAGGATATCGAGACAATTTTACCCAGAGGGCATCGCTACAACGATTGGCCTGCATTGTCAGAGATAGAACTGGAAGATTTATATTCCCTGGTTTATGGCGTTCTGACGGCGGATGACCAAAAGCGGGATGAGTTCTTCCAGGCAGAAGCGCGGCTGTCTTCGGTCTTCTTGCTGGTCATGTCTCTGGATGACTGCCGACAGTATGTAGATGAGGTCATCTTCTGCCAGCGAGTGCGCAAGCAGCTGTTAAAAACCACGGTCAGCCGCAGCCTGGGTCGCGAACTGGATCGTATGGTTCAAGACCTGGTGGATGACAGCCTCGAACCCCAGGGCGTTGTGGATATCTTCAAAGTGGCTGGCATAGACAATCCAGATATTTCTATCCTGGATGATGCTTTCTTACAAACCTTCAAGGATCATCCCCCCGAGAATCTGCAGATAAAGCTGTTGGAACGCTTACTGGCGGATGAAATCGAGCGCCGCAGGAAAACCAATCTGGTGCAGACTCGTTCCTTCAAAGCTGCTCTGGAAAAAACTCTGCAGGAATACCACAATCGGTTGATCGACGCCAAAGCGGTCATTGAACAGATGATCGCCATTAAGCAGCAGATGGACGCCAGTGGGTCTCGCGCCCAGGAATTGGGCTTGAGCAGCGAGGAAATCGCCTTTTACGATGCCATCGCCAGCAATGCCATTACCATTTATGATCAGGAATTGCTCAGGAGCCTGGTTAAGGATGTTGTTCGGGCTGTCAAAAGAAACCTGAAAGTGGATTGGACAGAACCCCACCGTGAAGAAGTGCACGCTGCAGTAAAAACAGCGGTGAGGCGTGTCCTGGCCCGGCGTGGCATTCGACAGGAAGATTTAGAACCATTCCTCGGTTCGATTATGGTTCAAGCGGAAGGGCTGTATGTGGATTGGCCTTTAACGGAATTTGCGGAGATCGAGGAAGAATAAACAAGTCCTATTCGGGTCTTCTTATCATTTCTTCGTGCCCTTCGTGTTCTTTGTGGTTAAAGGTTTTTCCCCCAATCATCACTCCAGCTTCACCAACCCAAACCGTATCGCCGCGATAGCCGCCCGGGTGCGGTCGGAGACGCCCAGCTTCTTGAAGATATCGCTGGTGTAGTTGCGCACCGTGCCCTCGCTCAGGTAGAGCTGCTGGGCGATGTCCAGGTTGCTCAGCCCCTGCGCCAGCAGCTCCAGCACGGCCTGCTCGCGCTCGCTGAAGTGCAGGTCGGAGGGCGGCGGCGCCACCTGCGCCGGGTGGGCGTAGCCGCCCATCACCTTGCCGGCGATGTTTGGGTCCAGGTAGGCCTTGCCAGCCGCGGTGCCCTTGATCGCCGCGATCAGCTGCGCCGGCGGAGTGTCCTTGAGCAGGTAGCCCGCCGCCCCGCTGCGGATGGCGTCGAACAGCCACTCGTCATCATCGTAGGTGGTCAGCACCAGCACATAGATGTGCGGGAACTGGGCGCGGATGTGGCGCGTGGCGATGATGCCGTTCATCTGCGGCATCTTCAAGTCCATCAGCACCACCTGCGGCTGGGCCTGCGGGATCAGCTCCAGCGCCTCGCTGCCATCGTGGGCCGCGCCCACCACCGTGATCTCGGGGTCGGAACCCAGGATGCGGCTCAGTCCCTCGCACACGATCAGCTGGTCATCGCAGATCAGGACTTTAATCATCGCGCCCCTCGTAGGAAAAATGCACCGTGGTGCCCTTCCCCGGCTGGCTGTGCACCACCAGTTTACCGCCCACCTCCGCCGCCCGCTCCTGCATGCCCTGCAGGCCCAGCTTTTCGGTGGTATCGATGCGCTCCAGATCCGCCCCCGCCCCGTCGTCGCTGATCGCCAGCCAGACCCCGCGGCCATCGCGCTCCAGGCGCAGCCGCACCTGCCCCGCCCCGGCGTGGCGGACGATGTTCTCCAGGCTCTCCTGGGCGATGCGGAAGAAGCACTGCTCCACCTGCGGGGGCAGCTTCGGCAGGTCTTCGGCGATCTCCGGCAGCAGGGCGAAGCCGGCCCGCGCCGCCGCCTCCTGGGCCAGATTGCGGATGGCGATGCCCAGCCCCAGGTCTTCCAGGGCCAGCGGGCGCAGGTCTTTCAGGGCGCGGCGCGTCTCACTCAGCCCGGCGCGGGTGTTTTCCAGCGCCCGGTCGAGCATGCGGCGGATTTCGTCCTGATCGGGGTCGAGCATCAGCTTGATCGCCTCCAGGTTGACCGTCTGCCCGCTGAGGGTATGCGCCAGGGTGTCGTGCAGCTCGCGCGCCAGCCGGTTGCGCTCGCGGCTCACCGCCAGCTGCTCCAGCGTCTCGGCGTGCTGGCTGAGCTGGTAGTTGGCCCGCAGCAGGGCCTTGCTCTGCGCCTGCTGAATTTCGGTCAGGTGGGCCACGATCTGCCCGGCTGTGCCGAAGGCGAAGGCGCGGATCAGCGGCAGCCCCAGGATGGGTAGGGTCTCGATGTTGACCTCGGTCACCACCGGATACAGCACCACCAGCTCGACGATGGCCGTGACCACCGTGAAGATCATCACATATAGAAAGCCGTACTGCCAGGCGATCAACACCAGCGGCACCAGCAGGATGGGGAAGAGCAGCCAGCTGCGCACGATCATCAGCGACAGGTCTTTCACCTGCGGCTCGGCCAGGTAGATCAGGCTGCTGAAGATGGGGATGACCGTGGCTGCCAGCAGGCCAACCGGCAGGTACCAGCCCTTGAGCTTGCGCTGCAGCCAGCCCCAGGACAGGTAGCCGAACAGGACGATGTTGGTCAGCAGGTTGAGATAGAGCTGCACCTGCCCGGGGTTGATCAGCTGCCCGGTCTGCAGGCCGCTCAGGACGGCGACCACGGCGTAGTAAGCCATAGCAATGGCGGTGAAGTAGCGGAAAACGCGCAGCAGCCCCGGCTTGATCACGTTCATGCGGCTATCATATCATAAACGCTCCCCAGGCAGGCAGGTGACGCGCGTCACCCGGCGGGTGAGCGGCGTCACCCCGAAGCATGAGCCCCGGCACCTACCCCCAACCCGCCGCCGGGGATATAACTCAGCTATGCTCAACTCAGATACCGATTTTGTCATCGAAGCGCACGACCTGACCAAGAAATACCCCACCCAGAAGGGCCCGCCAGCCCTGGCCGGGCTGAGCCTGTCCATCCCCAAAGGCCAGCTCTACTGCCTGGTGGGGCCGGATGGGGCCGGCAAGACCACCGCCCTGCGCATCCTGTCCACCGTGATGGAGCAGACCAGCGGCGAGGCGCGCGTGATGGGCTGCGATGTGCGCCGCCAGGCCGAGCAGGCGCGCAAGCACATCGGCT
>JAFGQI010000007.1 GCA_016935755.1 Anaerolineales bacterium | reverse complement strand
TGGTCGGCGAAGATCGAACGCGCATAATTCTGAATGGCCTGGGTTTCTGGCTCGGAGGCTGGCGTGGGGCCGCGGTAGGTCTCGGCGCATTCGGACGGGCTGGAGCCCCCGCAGCAGCCCCACTCGAACTCGAAGTTGCGGTTCAAATCTGCGCCGCGGTCATCCGAGAAATCTCCGCAGTAGTCGCGGTTGGTGTTCTTGCGCCAGGATGCGCCTGTCTCGGCTTTTTTGCGCCCATCCGGGTTGGACTGCAGCAGCAGGTGGATTTCGTGGTAGTCCAGCAGCCAGGTGGCATCCGCGTTCAGGTTGTAGCTGTTCACCAGATATTCGGCGAAGCGGGTGGCCAGCTCGGCGGTGGTGTATTCCCTGGCATGGATGGCGGAGGTGATGAACAGCACCGGCTTGGGAGCCGCTATCTTGCTGCTGGTCAGGCGCAGCACCATCAGATCGTAGCCGTCACCGGCGCGCGGGTCAATCTTTTCCCACGAGTCGCCGATATCGATCCAGGAGGCCAGGTGCGGGTGAGCGTCAGCCAGGGCCTGAGCGCTGGCAAAGGTCTCTTCTACAGTGCGGTAGCACTCATAGCCAGGGATGCCCTGGGTTTGCCCTGGCAGAGCCTGCAATGGCTGGTTGGCCAGGTCGGTCAGGCGCTGGTCGACCTCCAGGCGAAAGCCCAGGGCCAGCATGATCTCGGCTTCCTGGGGGCTGACACCCACCACCAGATAACCCTTATCATGATGCACCTCCCACGGCTCTAGCCAGGCTGCCAGGGCGTTGACCATCTGCCGGTCGGTATAATAGGCGCGCACCACCTGGTAGGAGCTGTCCTCCGGGGATAGGGTTGGCAGCGCTTGCTCATCTGGTGGGGTGCGCCCGGAGGCTGGTGAGCTGGCGCCGCCCGCCAGGGAGAAGAGCAGAATAAGCAGAACGGTGAGTTGGAGGGGTTTCCAGGCGTTCAGGCGCGGTGTTTTCATGGTTTCGCCTCTGTTTAGGTGTGGTTATGCCATAGGGTGAAGCTGCTCAGGCTGGAGTTGCCCACAAACTCGCGCAGGATCGAGTTGTCTGGGATCGGCTCGGTGCCTAGGGGAAGGAACCATTCCAGAAAGGCCAGCAGGCGTTTGGCTTCAACATATTCGGGGGTGCCGAAGGGCACCTGGCGCAGCAGCGGCTCGACGAACGGCCGCAGCACCGACAGCTCGTAAGCCAGGGCGGAGTTGAACATCACATCGGCGTTTTCCTGGTAGGGGAAGATGTAGCGCTTCTCGCCGCGGCGCACCTCCTCCCAGCGCCGGATGGTGTCACGGGCGGTGTAGCCGCGCTCGCGGGCATCCCGCACGATGCGCCGGATCAAGCGCGTGTCGGTGGTCGAGACGCGGTTGTGGCGATCCAGGTTGAGCTGGGTCAGGGCGGAGGCATACAGGCGGAAGGTCTGTCCGTCCGGCAGATCTTTCAGCAGCTCGGGGTTCAACCCGTGGATGCCTTCCATGATGATGATTTCGTTGGATCTGAGCTGCACTTCCTGCCCTGCCTGGCTCTTACCGCTGATGAAGTCAAAGTGGGGCAGCTGCACTTTTTGCCCGGCGATCAGGCGGCGCAGGTCATCCGCCAGATGGGCGCGGTCGAGGGCGTCGATCGACTCGAAATCCGGGCGACCTTCCTCATTCAGCGGGGTTTTATCGCGATCAACAAAATAGTCATCCATCGCCAGCGGGAAAGGCGACACACCGCTCGCCAGCAGCTGCACCGCCAGGCGCTTGGAGCAGGTGGTCTTGCCCGAAGAGGATGGCCCGGCGATCAGCACCACCCGCACGGTATCCTTGCGGCTGGCGATCTGCGAGGCAATTTCGCTGATGTTCTGCTCGTGCAGCGCCTCCGAGACCAGGATCACTTCGTTGATGCGGCCTTCCTGGATGGCATCGTTCAGCGCGCCCACGCTGGAGATGCCCAGGCGATCCAGCCAGCTGCCGTAGCGCAGGAAGGTGTCCAGCAGCTTGGGATATTCGGGCAGGGGCAGCAGCTCGGTGGGGGCGTGGCGGCGCGGGAAGCGCAGGGTAAAGCCGCTGCCGGTCGCCGCCAGGTTGAACAAGGTCAGTGGGCCGGTGGAGGGCAGCATATAGCCGTGGTGGTAGTCGCGGTAATCGCGCAGCTGGTACAGGCGCAGGGTTTTCTTCTGCCGGTGGGCGAGCAGGCGCACCTTCTCGTCCTCCCCTTTGGACTGGAAGTAGGCTTTGGCTTCATCCAGAGGCACTTCCTGGCGGGTGAAGGGCAGGTCTGCCGCCACCAGCCGCCGCATGGCTCCTTCCAGGCGCAGCAGTTCTTCGGGCGAGAAAGGCGGGCGTCCCAGCACCTGGCAGTAGTAGCCGCCGGAGGCCACCGAGTGATCGACGCGCAGGATGGCTTCGGGGAAGAGTTCATCGAAAGCCGCCTCCAGCAGGAAGACCAGCGAGCGGCGGTAGATGCGCATCCCGTCCGGGTCGTCCATGCTGATCGGGCGCACGCTGGAGTCCATCTTGATCGGGTAGGTCAGCTCGCGCAGCTCGCCGTTGACGATCGCCCCGACGATGGGCGGCTCTTCGAATTCGGGCAGGGCTTTGAGAAAATCGCCGATGGGGGCGTGGCGCGGACCGCACAGCACCCGCCCATCCGGCAGGTGCACTTCGACAGTCGGGCGGGGGGAGACCAGGTGGACTTCAGGGTCGGAGGGGGTGTTCATAAGATAATGATCCATTCTTCATATTTGTGGTTAGCAATTATACCCTGTTGAACTGGAATGGTTTTGGATGATTTATCAATATGTCAGCGTTGGGGTGATCATGGGAGCTGGAAAATCTGGCCAATCCTCTTGTTCTCCCGCCCCAACAGGGCTATACTGCGCTTAGCAGTAATCTTATTATATCGCCCCGTTCGGGGCTGTCCGAAAAGAAACGGACAGCCCCTTCACAAATTAAAG